>JAAYZY010000347.1 GCA_012514615.1 Chloroflexota bacterium
CGGGGCGCGTCCACGCTACCCATGTTCTCGAACTGGAGCCCCAAGGCCAGTCCTTGCCAGCGCATGGTTTGCCAGCGCACGCCCGGCTCCCACGCGTTATCAGGCGTGGGAAAGTGGTCGGGCTTGTGCAGCGTCGCGTCGAAGTCGAACGGCGCCGACGGGGTGATCTCGACGACATGCGCAAGCGTCAGAGGTACGATAATACGTTTCACGCTCTCAGTTGACTGCACCCCACTTCCGCTCCTCCCATGCTAATTCCTCCCCCCAGCTTCGTCCCTGGTCCAGGCCTGCCAGCAGGAAGCGCGCACCCTGGTTGTCATTGGGGTTCAGGCGTAGCATCTGGGCGAAGACCTGGCGCGCCTCCGCAGTCCGGCCCAGCCGCCAGTAGCAGCACCCCTTGCCGTGCAGCGCCCTCAGATAAGGCCGCGAATCCAGGTCCAACCAGAACGACCCCGCATAGGTGTCGGGGTCACCGATGGTGCGCGCCAGGGCGGCTGCTTCGCCGCGCTCGTAGCATGCCAAGGCGTCGTCGATCCGCTCCGCGTCCACGCAGATGTTCCCCAGGTGGACCCAGGCGTCGGCGTGGCCGGAGTCAAGGCAGAGCGCCTCGCGGTAATACGCCTCGGCCTCGAGCTGCCAGCCGGCCCAGCGGCATTCCATGCCCTGGTCGAACAGGTACTCGGCCCAGGCGCGGCGTTCGCTTTCCGTCTGCGCCTGCTGGCGTTGACCGGCCGGCGGCGGCGCGTCTCCCGAGGAGATGGGCACGCCGATCTGCTGCTCGGTCCTGTCCACCAGCTTGGCGACCAGGTGGATGCCGTGATCCTTGACGATGAAGCCCATGTCGGCGGCCAGGACAGCATCCAATGGGTCGGGCGGCAGTGGGTCCTGATACGCGCCGCGGGCAATCAGCCGCGGGACGAGATCGAAGTCGGGCAAGTCGTCGCGCGCGGCAGCCAACACCGCGACTGCCATTTCCACCAGCGCCCGGTTGCGGGCCGCCAGCGCCGCTTCATCCCGCTGACCCGGCTGCGCCAGCGCCACGGCGTAGAGCCTGCTGGCCGCGTCACGCCCGCGCACGATGAGCGCCGCGCCGGGCCTGGCTCCCTCCCGCCGCAACCAGGCCGTCAGTGCCGGGCCGGGGAACAGCGCCCAGGCGCCGGGACTGGGACGCACGAAGTCAACCCGGGCGTCGGCCAACGATTCGTCGGGCAGCGCCAATGTGACAGTATACGGTGCTGGCTGGCGTTCGACGAAGAAGGTGGGCCACAGCGCCAGGAAGACTTCTTCGCCAAGCGGCCAGGGGCCGACCGCGGGGTCGGCGCCGGTCAAGGGCAAGCGAAAAGTGCTGCTGTCCACCAGGCGTGGCCACCAGACGTAACGCGCCGGCCGGCCGCCCAGGCTGGCGACCAGGAACAGGCTGCCGAGCGCGTTGCGGATGATGGTCCTGTCTGGCGCGGACGCGGCCAGGGGCAACTGCCCGACGCAAGCGAGGATCTGATCCACTGTGAGCGGGCGATCGGCCGCCGCCAGCACGTGGGCGACAGCCTGGGTCAGGGAGTAGGACATGACGTCATCTCCTAAGGCGCGCTACGGCGCTTCCCCACTTCTGTGAGTTGATCGGCAAGCGCGGCCAGCCGCGCCTTGTCCCAGCGGATGCCGCTTCGCAGCGGCCACTCGCCATGGAGGGTGGCCCGCCAGGCGGTCGGGATAGCCTCCAGCCCACAGGTCGCGCCGGCCAACGCCCCAACTACGGCTCCCGCCGTGTCTGCGTCGTTGCCTAAGTTGACCACCTGCACCACGGCTCCCTCGAGGGAGTCGGTCGTCA
>JAAYZY010000348.1 GCA_012514615.1 Chloroflexota bacterium
GAGTTTCGGCCTGGAAGGGATTCGCTTCCGCTTCCACTATCAGGGAGAGACGCTGCATGTGAAGGTGCCTCTCTTGGGACGGCACAGCGTACATACCGCTCTGCGGGCCGCCGCCGTAGGTCTCCTCGAAGGGTTCACCTGGGAGGAGATCGTCCGAGGGATGCGGGAAGAATCGGAGCAGTTGCGCCTGGTGGCGGTGCCCGGGCCCAATCAGTCCAAGATCCTGGACGACACCTACAACGCTAGCCCCACGTCCAGCCTGGCCGCGCTGAACCTTCTGGAGGACCTGAGTGGGCGCCGCATCGCCGTGCTGGGCGACATGCTGGAGCTGGGCGAATACGAACTGGAAGGGCACACCAAAGTGGGCCGCCGAGCCGCCGACGTGGTGCAGAAGCTGCTCACCGTGGGGCCCCGGGCTCGCGTCATCGCTGAGGAGGCGCTGCACAGCGGCATGGCGGCCGATGACATCTACATTCTGCAGACCAACCAGCAGGCAGTTGAGGTGCTGCAGGACCTGGTCCAGCCGGGCGACATCGTCTTGGTCAAGGGCTCTCGCAGCCTGAAGATGGAAGAGATCGTTACAGCTCTGGGGAGAGCGTAATGTCCTACTCGTTGACGCTGGGCGCCATCGCTTTCTTGTTGGCTGTGGTATGGGGCCGACCGCTCATCGCCCTGCTCAAGAAGCATGGCATCGGCAAGCGGATCCGCATCAACGGGCCCAGTTCTCATCAGTGGAAGACCGGCACCCCCACCATGGGCGGCCTGATGATCATTGTCCCGGTGGTGGTGATCACCACGGCCCTGAACATCATGAACCTGCTGGGGCGCAACCTGATCGGGCGTTCCATCCTGGTGCCCATGGCAGTGATGGTGGCCTTCGGTCTGCTGGGGGCCGCCGATGACCTCATCGGTGTGCGGGGCAAGAGCCCCGAGTTGGGGCTGGTGGCCGGCCGCAAGTTCCTTTGGCAGATCATCATCGCCGGCGTGACTGCCCTGGTGCTGTTCTACTTCCTTGAGCTGCGCAGCGTGGCCATCCCTGGCGTGCCGCGGCGGATCGACATCGGCTTGGTCTACATCCCCATCGCCGCCCTGTTGATCGTCTGGGTCTCCAACGCTGTGAACCTCACGGACGGGCTCGATGGGTTGGCCGGCAGCATCGCCACGCTGGCCTTTGCCTGCTACGGCGTCATCGCCTACCTGCAGGGACAGGTGTGGTTGGTGGCCTTCTGCTTCACCATTGTAGGCGCGCTGTTGGCCTTCCTGTGGTACAACGCCTACCCGGCCGAGCTCTTCATGGGCGACACCGGCTCCCAGGCGTTGGGCGCAACCTTGGCCGTGGTGGCGCTGATGACCGGTCAGTGGTTGCTCTTGCCGGTGGTGGGGTTCGTCTTCATGGCCGAGGGGCTCTCGGTCGTGTTGCAGGTCGCCTATTTCAAGCTGACCAAGGGGAAGCGGTTGTTCAAGATGAGCCCCCTGCACCACCACTTCGAGCTGCTGGGA
>JAAYZY010000349.1 GCA_012514615.1 Chloroflexota bacterium
CGGTACTGCTGGAGTTCCAGTGGGCTCTTGCGCATGCGGATGCGGTCGACCATGAGGTCGGCGTCCACGAACTGAACGTCAGGCAGGGAGCCGGTGAGGGTGCGGTATGCGCCGATGGTCATGACCTTCTTCAGGCCGGCGATGCCCACCTTGCCTTTGGTCAGCTTCTGCGCCTTCATGGCATCCACGACGCGCGTCTCGGGGTAGGGGGCCTTGCGGACGTCGTTCACCCACATCTCTTCTGGCCACCCGGAGCCCGCGTAGGAGACCCACGCCAAGGTCGGCTCGCCCTCCAAGGGGATCAGCAGCAGCGCATCGCCGGCCCACATGTGGGTGTCGGTGAAGTAGCGGATGTGGCCGCGCCGGAAGTGGGCGGCGTGCCCCGCGGCGATCACCGCGCTCATCCCCTCCCGGGCCATCGCTTCGCGCAGCTTGCGGTAGCGCATGTCTCGTTCGGCCAAGGTTGCTTTGGTGCCCATGGTACCTCCCTAATCCAAGTGTTGTGGACGCCGCCGGCTCGGCGCGCGGCAGACGCAAGAAGTCGTGGTTACTGGTGAAGGTACCACAGCCGGCCCCGTCTGTCAAAGGCGGCAACGGCGCCGTCCGCCGCCGCCTCGCCCCCCGGCCGTTGTCGGCAAGCGCGGGGCTGTGCTATACTGTGCGGGCATGCCCTGCCCATATAGCGGGGCGGGAGGGGGTGTCTGGCAGGTGCACGATTCTGGCTTGGCCCGTGAAGGCGACGTTGTTCTGCTGCTCAGTTCCGACCGCAAGCGCTACCTGGTGCGCTTGGCCCCGGGCGAGGTACTGCACACCCACCGTGGCTTCTTACCCCACGACGAGATCATCGGCGCGGCGCTGGGCCGGGTGGTGCGCACGCAGTTGGGGCGCCGCTTCTTGGTGTTGGAGCCGTCGCTCGATGACCTGATCCGCCTGATGAAGCGGGTGACGCAGATCATGTACCCCAAGGACATCGGGTACATCCTCATGAAGATGAACCTGAACCCGGGCAAGCGCGTCATCGAGGCTGGCACCGGCAGCGGCGGCCTGGCCCTGGCCCTGGCCACCCACGTGCGGCCGGGCGGCCGCGTCTACTCGTACGATAGCCGCGAGGACGCCGTGCGCATGGCGCAGCGCAACCTGGCCACCTTGGGCCTGCTGGACTACGTGGAGCTGAAGCAGCGGGACATCCAAGACGGTTTCGACGAACGGGAGGTGGACGCTTGCTTCCTGGACGTGCGGGCGCCTTGGCTGTATCTGGAGCAGGTGACCGCAGCGCTGAAGGGGGGCGGCTTCTTTGGCAGCGTGCTGCCCACCACCAACCAGGTCTCCCGGCTGCTGGTGGAGTTGGAGCGGCAAGGCTTCTACCTGCCGGAAGTGGAGGAGATCATGCTGCGGGGCTACAAGGCCACTGCGGCGCGCTTCCGCCCCATGGATCGGATGATCGCCCACACCGGGTACCTGGTTTTTGCCCGCAAGGTGTTGGCCGGGCCCAGCGAACTAGACGAGGGGGAGGCGTCC
>JAAYZY010000031.1 GCA_012514615.1 Chloroflexota bacterium
ACCCGCTGCTGCTGCCCCCCGGAGAGCTCGGCGATCTGCCGCTGGGCATAGCCAGCCATGCCCACCTGCTCCAAGGCGCGGCGGGCCACCTGCCGATCCAGCGAGCGCTGAGGGCGCAGCCAGCCCATCTTGCCGATGCGCCCCATGAGCACCACGTCGAAGACGGTCACCGGGAAGCTCCAGTCCACCGTCGAGCGCTGGGTCACGTAGCCGAGGGTTGCCCCATGGGTGGTCACGTGGCCGGCGCGGGGCCGCAGCAGCCCCACCATGGCCTTGAAGAGGGTGCTCTTGCCGGAACCGTTGGGGCCCACCACGGCCACGCGCTCGCCCTGGTCCACGGCGAAGGTCACCCCTTCCAGGGCCAGCGCGCCGTTGTAGCTCACGGCCAGGTTGTGCACTTCCAAGACTGTAGGCATGGCTTCCTCACCTCCTACCGCAGCGCTTCAACGATGGCCTGGACGTTGCGGCGCATCATCTCCACGTAGGTGGCCGCGCCGCTGTCTGGCCCCCCCAGCGAACCGCTGTAGAGCGGCGCCAAGCGCACGCCGGTGTCTTTGGCCACCTGCTGGGCCATCTTGGGGTTCACCGTGTTCTCCGAGAAGATGGCCGGCACGCCGTACTGGCGGATCTCTCCCTGCAGGCGGGCGATGTCTTGCGCCGAGGGCTCGGCCCCAGGGTTGATGGGGTAGACCGCCCCAACCTGCCGGAAGCCGTAGCGGTCGGCGAAGTAGCCAAAGGCCGGGTGGTTGGTCACCAAGGTCCGCCTGCCCGGCGGCACTTGGGCCACCTGTTCCACGATCCAGGCGTCCAAGGCCTCCAGCTCGGCGATGTAGGCTTGGGCGTTGGCCTGGTACGCGGCGCTGTAGGCCGGATCCAACTGGCTCAACGCGCCTTGCACGGCCTGCACCCAGACGATGACGTTCTGGACGTCGAACCAGACATGGGGGTCGCCGCCCTCGTGCTGGTGACCTTCCTCATCGCCCTCAGCCTCGTCATGCGCATCGTGTTCGTCTTCTTCGTGCATCTGGCGCAGCATAAGGCCATCGGAAAGGTGAACTACCACCGCTTGGCCGCCAGCGTTCTTCAGCAGCGGCTCCAGGAACTCCTCCAGGCCCGCCCCGTTGGCGAAGACCACCTGGGCGTCGTGCACGGCGGCCGCGTCGGCCGGCGCCGGCTGATAGGTGTGGGGGTCCACGCCCACTCCCAGCAGGGCGGTCAGGCGAATCTGGTGGCCGCCCACCCGACCCACCACATCGGCCACGATGTTGGTCGTGGCCACCACCGACAGCGCCGCGCCCTCGCCCGGTGTGGCCGGGCTGCGATTCCCTTGGCAGGCGCCGGCCAGAAGGGCAAGGAGAGCCAAAAGGCGCCAGTGGGCAGTGCGGGGCATCGTCCTCATTGCGGTCGTCCTCCGGTCAAGCTAGGGATGCGGGGCATCCCCGCGGTCCTCGGCCGCCCGACAGGCCGGGCAGAGGCCGCTGAACTCCAGCAAGTGGCTATCGATGCGGAAGTGGGTCTCATCCATGAGCTTCTGGGCGACTTCGCCCAGGTAGCACTCGCCCAGCTCCACCACTTGTCCGCAGCCCGCGCAGACCAAGTGACCATGATGGCCGGTCTGATGGGTGTTGTAGACGGTGAGCCCCTCCCCGCTGAACGGACGGTGCAGGAACCCCAGGCGGGTCAAGATCTCCAGGGTGCGGTAAACGGTGGTCAGCCCCAGCGTGGGGCAGATGGCCCTGCCGCGCTGGCAGACCTGGGCCGCGCTCAGGTGCGCGGCGCCGCCAGCCAGCGCCGCCAGCACCGCCAGCCGCGGGGCGGTGAGCTTGTAGCCATGGGCCCGTAAGGCTTGGGCCATGCGGTGGCTCTCGTCGCTCATGGGGGGCCCTCTAACTGAAAAACGTTTTCAGTACTGTAGTGTAGCACACAGCTGCCCGGCCGTCAAACGCCGGGACGCTGCCCTTAAGCCGGGCAGAGGGCGCCGCCAGGGCATGGGTGGGCCGGAGCGGTTAGCCGCGAGTCAGGGGATCCAGATGGGGCAGGTAGCCCAGACGACGGGAGATGCGGTCGGCCGTGGCCACAACCTCCTGCACCGTATGGAGGCTGTGGGTCCAATCCAAGCGCGCCGTGGAGCCGGAGACGCCAATGGCGGCCACCACCAACCCCGAGAGGTCTCGGATCGGTGCGGCGGCGCAGTTCACCCCTTGGGTGGTCTCCTCGCAGTCCAGCGCGTAGCCTTGGCGGCGCACCTGGGCCAGGTGGTCGCACAAGCGCCGGAAGTCGGTGATGGTGCGGGGCGTGAACTGCTCCAGCTCCACCTCCGCCAGGCGGGCTTCGAGCTGCTCTGGCGGGAGATGGGCCAGCAGCACCTTGCCGTTGGCGGTGCCGTGGGCCTGCTGCGCCCGGCCCAGCACCTGGGCTACCCCACCCACCTGGCTGCCTTCGGCCTTGAGGATGGTCACCGCGTGGCGGCCGTTGAGCACGGCGACGGTGGCCGACTCGCCGGTGTGCAGGGCCAGGTCCCGCAGGTCATCCCGGGCCACATAGACCAGGTCCGCCGGGGCGATGACCCGTATCCCCAACTCGTAGAGGTGCAGCCCTAAGCGGTAGTTGCCGGTGATGGCGTCCTGCTCCACCAGGCCCCGCGCCCGCAGCGTCTGCAGCAAGCGATAGGTAGTGGCCTTGTGCAGGCCCAAGGCGCGGCTC
>JAAYZY010000350.1 GCA_012514615.1 Chloroflexota bacterium
CGGCGTAACCAGAACCAGCCCCTCCATCCCCAGACGCGGCAGGGCATGGTAGACCAACTGGGAATGCAGCCACGGGGCAACGCCCAGATCGTACACGTTCACGCGCCCACTCCTGGCCCCAGGCCGCCCATCACTTGCCGTACTTGGCTGCTTCAGCCAGCACCAGCGCCTGGTACTCCGCATCCGATGCTCGGTACAAGCCTTGGAGCTCTGCCGGGTTGCCCATCTCGAACACGGCGAACCACCCCTTCTCGTAGGGCGATTCGTTGATCACCGTGCTCTCCCAGTCGATCTCCTCGTTGGCCTCCACGATGACGCCGCTCACCAGGGCCTTCACCCGGCCCACCCACTTGCCCGACTCCAACGACATGAACTGCTGCCCCTTTTCCACGGTGCGCCCTACCCGAGGCACCTCGGCGTAGACAATCTCGCCAGCCAAGGCCTGCCCCAGGTCAGTGAGCCCCTGGGTTGCACGCTGTCCCTCGACCCGCACCCAGTTGTGCTCACCGTCGTACAGCAGGTCTTCTGGGTAGTCGTACTTGCCGATCTTCACCGCTCGTTCCTCCTTGCGTATCGCAGCAGCATCCGCGCCTATTCCAGCGCTTGATGCACCAGCTCCACCACGTCCGCCACCCGCAGCCGCAGCTTCTCCCGCCTGGCCTGCGCAGCCAGGGTGCGCTTGCACTGCTGGCAGGCGGTGACGATCAGCGCCGCCCCGGTCTGACGCGCCTGCTCCAGGCGCAGGTGCGCCACCTTCTCGGTGAGCGCCGGCGCGCCCATCTCCACATCGCCGCCGCCGCCGCAGCACAAGGCATGCTGGCGCGTCTCGGCCATCTCCGCCAAGCGCAGGCCGGGAATCGCCTGCAGGACCACCCGCGGCGCCTCGTAGATGCCGCTGTTGCGGCCCAAGTCGCACGGGTCGTGGTACGTCACCACCTGCTCCAGGCGGCGCAGGGGCAGCCGCCCCTCGTCCAACAGCGAGGCCAGCAGCTCGGTGGCATGCAGCACCTCAAACCCCAACGGCTCACCCAACATCTCCGGGTAGGTCCGCTGCCAGGTGTGATAGCAGGACGGACAGGTGGTCACCAGCCGCCGCGCCCCCGAACGGCGCACGGCTTCCACATTATGTCGAGCTAAGCAATGGGCATTCTGGCCCATGCCCGCTGTGACCAGCGGGAAGCCACAGCACCATTCCTCCCCACCCAACACGGCGAAGGAGACTCCAGCCCGCTCCAAGACCCCACAGAAGCTCTGCGGCACGGCGTAGACCGCTGGGTAGAAGGAGGCCACGCACCCCACGAAATAGAGGGTATCCACGGTCGGCGTCGACTCTGCCAGGGGTGGCGCCGTCTCCAAGTTCTCGCTCCAGATGAGGCGCTGGGCGTTGTCTTCGCCGGAGGTATTGCGGCTGGCGCCCACGTTGGCCCTCAGCGCGCCCAACGCCGCTGGGTAGGCTTCCCAGTCCACCAGTTGTTCGCGCATCCCCACCCACAGCTCACGGGTCCGCAAGCGCACCGGGCAGACCGCGGCACAGCGCCCGCACAGCGTACACCCGTAGACCCCTTCGCTGAAGGCCGCGATGGCGGCCTCTGTGGGCGGCCCCAGCCCGAAGAGCCGCGCCAGCCATCCGCCGCTGTGACCCTTCCAGAAGGCTCGGAACTGCGTGATCTTGGACAGCGGCGTGATGGTCTCCAGTTGGGCCGCCCTGTACGTAGGGCACCAGGCCATGCACTCGCCACAACGGGTGCAGGCTTCCAGCTCTAACGCCTGACGCACGGTGAAGTGGCCTGGGTCCAGCGAGCGCGATCCAGCCATCAGAGCGTCTCCATTCCGTTGAGGGCGGCAATCAGTGGGCTGAACACCGCGTGGGAGAAGCGGCTGAACGGGGCGTAGAACAGCAGCACGTTGGTCAGGGCGAAGTGTCCCCAAAACGCCGTCGAGTGCCAGGCCTGCCAGTCAGCGTCCAGCGGGGCCAGCAGCCGAGCCAACGGCGCGCCAACGAAGCTCCAACTGGCGGCGGAGGCCCCTTCTGCCAGCAGCCGGAACGCCTCCACGGGATACCCGGTCAGGCCGATGAGGGCAAGCAGCGCCAACACCAGCCCATCGTTGGCGGTGTGTCGCAGTTGGGCGTCCGGGCGCACAAAGCGCCGCCACGCGGCCAGCGCCACGCCCACCAGCAGGGCCAAGCCCAGGCCATCGTTGAGCAGGGCCACCACCGGGTGCTCCACGTTGCGCAAGGCTTGCGACACCGCATTCTGGTTGAGCCAGTGGCCAGAGGGGGCCAAACGAGGCAGGATCTCCACCGCCAGACCAGTGATGATGGAGAGCCCGCCCAGAACGAAGAAGCTGCCGAAGATGGCCAGATGAACGGCCCAGCGCCTTGGGCAAGACCGCAGCAGAGAACCATGGGCTAGGCCATCCTGCAGCAGCGCCCGCAGGAACAGCCCTGCCCGTTGGCTGAAGAGCAGCTTCGCCCCCCGCCCCAGAAGCACCCACAGCTTACGCCAGCGGGACGCGTCCACAGGCAACCCGGGTACCCGGGCCTTCAGCCACCACGAGATGACGACCGCCATCTCCATGCACCACAGGCCCAACAGGGCCAGATGGAGGATCCAGAACAGCGTCAGGCGATCCATGCCCCCTCCAGAATGCAGCCGACGGCTATGGTAGCACAGAGGGGGCGGTTTGTCGAATTGGGCGGCCGGCGTCCCTTGAGCCGGCCGTTCTGCAGGCTGCTAGGCGACCTGGGGCTCAGTCGGCTCCTCGCACGCCACATGGCGATACTGAGTCTCATACAAAGTGGCGTACAAGCCGCCCGATTCCAGCAGCTGATCGTGGGTACCCTGCTCCACCAGTCGCCCGCCGTCCAGCACCAAGATGGTGTCTGCCGCCAAGATGGTGCTCAAGCGGTGGGCGATCACCAAGCTGGTGCGGCCCACCATGATGCGCGTGAGCGCGTCCTGGATGAGCGCCTCTGACTTGCTATCCAGGGACGAAGTAGCCTCGTCCAAGACCAGGATACGCGGGTCCTTCAGGATCACCCGAGCAATGGCCAGGCGCTGCTTCTCGCCGCCAGACAAGCGGTAGCCGCGGTTGCCCACCACTGTGTCATACCCATCGGGCAGATCGACGATGAACTCGTGGATGTTGGCGGCTCGGCACGCCTCTTCGATCTCCTCGTCGGTTGCCTCCGGCCGAGCGTACAGCAGGTTAGCCCGCACCGTATCGTTGAACAGGTACGTCTCCTGAGTCACCATGCCGATCTGCTGGGCCAGGGTATCCAGCGACAGGTCCTGCGTATCGTGGCCGTCGATGAAGATGTGCCCCTTC
>JAAYZY010000351.1 GCA_012514615.1 Chloroflexota bacterium
CCACCACCTCGGGCAGATGCTCAGCCAGGGCTGCCCAGTTCTCGCTGCCGTTGCGCCCGATATCCACAGTCTCCTCCCCCCTTCGCACTGGGTCCGATCCCTAAGAGTCTCCGCGGCTGCCGCTGTGAGGCCTATCTTACCTCCATTGACCCCATCGGTCAAACGGTCGGCGCGCCTCCCTGCGTTTCGGGCGGCCGCCGCAGGCCCGGACGCACCCGGAGGGCCGCCTCTAGCGGCGCACCCGCTCCAGGTCCAGGCGCATGTGCACCAAAGTGCGGCGCTCTTGCAGGCCAGCCTGCTCCAGCGCCTGGCGCACGCCGGTCAGCTCGCCGGGGAAGCGAGCGTCCAGGCGCACCCGACGCTGCCCCACCGCCGCCTGCAGCCCCCGACCCACCAGCGCTTCCTGGCCCCCCCCTGGCGCGCCGGGCGCGAGCAGGAGGCTGAGGCGCGCCTCGGCTTTCCACGGCTCCTGCCGGGCGTGGAGGTGGCCCACCAGTTCGCCGGCCTGGTTGAAGAGGCCCCAACGGGCGTCGCTGCCCAGGCCCAGGAAGCCCAGGGCGGCGCTCCAGCAGGAACGCTGGTAGTGCCCTTGACGCACCGGGCGCTCCCACTGCATCAACGGCTGCAGGGCGCGCTTGGCCAGCACGTACTCCCGCTCCCACTCGCTGCGGCGGATGGGCCGCAGGCTCAGGCCGGGCGGCAGCGGCGCTTGGGCCAACCCCGCCCAGCAGAGCGGCGCCCCCCGCGGCAGCAGCATCTGAGTCTCGCTGCCCATGGCCTCGAAGCCGAGGCTGTGGTAGAGCCGCAGGGCGGTGGGGTTGTCTGCCCGCACCTGCAGCAAGACCCACGCCCCGCCCTGGGCCGCGGCCGAAGCCAGGGCATGCTCCATCAGTTGGCGGGCGATGCCCCGGCCGCGGTACTCCTCCACCGTGGCCACGTTGCTGATCTGCCAGCGATCGCTGAGGGTGGAGAGGCGGCTCAGGCTGACGTTGCCCACTACGCGGCCGCCCTCGACCCACACGAAGCCGCCCAGGGACTGGCGGAACTCCTCGCTGGTGCGGTCCAGCAGCCAGAGCAGCGAGCCGGCTCGGCCCATGGCGCGCATCTCCTGCAGCACACGCCGGCCTTCTTTGTCCATGTCGCCGGCGAAGGCGGCGTCGATGAGATCGGCCACCTGGCCCAAGTCTCGGCTGGGGTCTAGCGGCCGCGGGCCGCTGGCCGCCTCGCGGTTGCCTGCGCTCTCTGTGGCGATCATGCCATCTCCCTGGCGCTAGGGCTTCGCCTGCCCTTCCCGCTCCACGTACTGGCGGCGGTAGTAGTCTCGGTACTCCCCGCTCTTTAGCTTGCGCCACCACCACTCGTTGCGCACGTACCAATCCACCGTTTGCTCCAGCGCCTGGCGGAAGCTGTGGTGAGGCTGCCAGCCGATGGCTTGGATCTTGCCGCAGTCCAGGGCGTAGCGGCGGTCGTGGCCCGGGCGGTCGCTGACATGGCGCAGCAGCGAGGTCGGCTTGCCCAGCAGCTCCAGGATCAGGAGGGCCATCTCCAGGTTCACCGTCTCCACCCCGCTCCCCAGGTTGTAGGCCTGGCCGGGCACGCCGCGGTGCAGCACGGTGTCAATCCCCTGGCAGTGATCCAGCACATACTGGTAGTCGCGCATCTGCTGGCCATCGCCGTAGATTGGCAGCTCCAAGTCGTCGATGGCGTTGGTGATGAAGAGCGGCACCACCTTCTCCGGGTACTGGTAGGGGCCGATGTTGTTGGAGCCGCGGGTGACGGTGGTGGGCAGGCCGTAGGTCACATGGTACGAGGCCACCAGATGCTCGGCCCCGGCCTTGCTAGCCGAATAGGGGCTGCGGGGGCGCATGGGGTCGTCTTCTAGCGAGCGGTCCTCCAGCACCTCGCCGTAGATCTCGTCGGTGCTCACCTGGTGGTAGCGTTCGATGCCGTAGCGCCGCGCCGCCTCCAGCAAGACGTACGTGCCGAACACGTCGGTCTGGATGAAGGCGTCGGGGGCCATGATGGAGCGGTCCACGTGGGTCTCGGCGGCGAAGTTGACCACCGTGTCCACCTGGTGCTGGCGCATGACCGCGTCCACCGCCTGGGCATCGCAGATGTCGCCCCGCACGAAGGTGAAACGGGGGGTCCCCTCCAGGTCCCGCAGGTTGTCCAGGTTGCCGGCGTAGGTCAGCTTGTCCAGCACGACCACGCGGTAGTCGGGGTGGGTCTCCAGGATGTAGCGGGCGAAGTTGGAGCCGATGAAGCCTGCACCGCCCGTCACCAGCAAGTTTCTCACAGGGTCCTCCCTCTCAGCTCGGATTTTCCATCGTCACAAGGCCGTCACGGGCTATTGCGCTGCGGCCACAGTCGGGCCAGCCGCCGGCGCAGCGCTCCCGGCAGCATCGCCCCCAGCGTCTCCCATTCGTCGGGCTCCAGGGCCCGCAGAGCCAGCAGCGCTAGGCCAAAGGTCAGCGGCCCCAGCGTCAACTGCAGCAGGAAGTGCAGCTCCCGCCCCAGGAGGAAGACCCCCGCGGCGGCCGCCGCAGCCACAGCCGCCTTCCCCCCGAAGGGCGCCAGCCGCCGCCAGTCCAGGTAGCGGCGAGTAGCGGCCAGGCCCAGGGCCAAGAACGTTCCCTCCGCCGCCAAGATGCCCCAGCAGACGGCCAGCGCGCCGCCGGCGGGCATGGACAGCCGCATGGCCAGGTACCCAACGGCCAGCCCCAGGGCCAGGCCCACGGTCTCCCACGTCTGCCGGCCCACCGCGGTGAGGGCCGTGCCGAAGAGCAGGTTGGGGAAGGTGAAGACCACCGCCCAGCCCAGCAGCCGCAGGGTGCCAGCCGACTCTCGCAGCTCCTCGCCCAAGACCACCTGCACGATCGGCTCGGCCAAGAAGGTGAGGGTCACCGCCAGCAGCAGGCTCAGCACCATGAAGACCTTGAGTGACTTCTCCAGGCCGCGCCCGAACTCTTCCGGCGAGCGGCGGGCGCGGTTGGCCAGCATCGGCAAGATGGAGCCGACCAGCGACATGGGGACGATGCGCATCTGCTCCACGATGCGCAGGGGCCCGTAGAGGATGCCAGCGGCCATGTCGCCCTGCCAGGCTGCCAGCAGCACCACGCCGCCCCGCCAGATGTAGCGCCGCAGCAGCAGCGAGATGCCCACAGGGGCCGACTCCCAGAACATGCTGCCCATGCCCCGGCCATCCCGCGAGAGGCGCAGCGGGGCGAAGCGGCGGGCCACAACGGCCCAGCCCAAGAAAAAGCGGGCGGCATTGGCGGCCAGGGCGGCGGCGAAGACCCACACCAGGTCCAGCTTCAGGGCCACCGCGCCCAGCGTCAGCGCCAAGATGAGCACCTGGGCCACCGTCACCACCAGCGCCTGCAGCTCCATGCGCTGGTAGGCGCGGAAGACCGACAAGAACAGCTCCGTCAGGTTGAAGATGAGCTGGCTGCCAGCATAGACCCAGATGGCGGTGCGGAGCTGCGGTTCGGTCTGGCCGCCGGTGCTCAGGAACACGATGGCCAGCACCAGCCCCGACAGGAGCAGGCGCAACGTCCAGGCCATGGAGAGATGGTCGGCGGTGCGGTTGGGCTCTTGGGCCACCTCCCGCACCAGGATCTTGGAGAGCCCCAGCTCTGACAGAACCACCAGCAGCTCGTTGAAGGAGATGACGTAGCCGTAGCGGCCGAAACCAGCCGTGCCCAGGTAGCGCGCCAGCACCGCCACCAAAACGAGGCTGACGCCGCTGGTTAGCACGTTGGCATAGAACAACAGGGCCGAGTTGACGGCGATCCGTTGTGCTCGGGCACTCAACGCCTTGTCTCGCCTCCCTCTCGTTTGCCTGGGGCCGCTAGCCGCGGAACGCCGGCAGGACATAGCCCCACAGGCAGACCCCGTTCAGCAGCGCCAAGGCGGCCACCCAAGCCCAGGCCGCCCAACGCACCCACCCCGCTGGCAGCCAGGCCCGCCAGCCCAGGGCCAGGCAGGCCGCCGCCGGGAAGAGGGCTGGCAGCAGGTAGCGGCCCTGGGGCTGCCAGGTCTGCACGACCATGGGAATAGCGACTTGCGCCAGGGCCAGGCCCAGGGCCAAGGCCAGCCACCGACCGATGCGGCGCTGCAGGGCCTCGGCCCCGGCCGAGGGCCGCCGCTGCCACCGTACCCAGCCCAACGCTCCCCCCAGGGTGAACAGCGCCAGCGCCGCGTAGAGCGCCGGCGAAAGGGGAACCTGCAGCCACCCAAAGTTACCCCAAAAGCTCGCAAAGGTCAAGAGCGTGTAGAGCGCCATCTGGGGCCACGGCACCCCACCGCTGCGCAGCACTGTGGGCAGGGCGGCCAGCCAGTCGAGCCAGCGGCCCAGCTTGCGCGTCGTTCCGGGCCCCAACAAGAGGCGCGCCGCTTGGCCGTAGGCCGCCAAGCGCCTGGCAGCCGACGGGCCCCAGGCCGCCCGCTCCTCCCCTCCGCCGTTAATCAGCCACTGCCGCCCACCGGCCCACAGCTCCACGTCATCGGCGTAGAGCACACCCTGCTCGCCCACCTCCTCGCCGGCCCCAGCCCCCAGGGCCAGGCGCACGAAGGTCGTCTCTGGGGGCAGACGGCGCTCCAGCGTCACCTGCCTCCATCTTTCGTCGGCCACGAACGATAGCCGATGGTTGCCGTCGTCGGTCAGCAGCACCAGCCGCCCCGCCTGCTGGCCAGCGGGGCTGCGCACCCAGGCCTTCACGGCCACTTCCTGCCCGGCCAGGCTGGCCGCGGCGTTCCGGGCCAGGCTCTGCACCAGCCGCGGGGCCGCTAGGGGGCTGCGGTCCACCACCTGGAGGCCGTGGCTGCCGCTGAGGGCTGCCGCCGGGGTGCGGCCAGCCGCGCCAGGCAGTGCGCCGTCCAGCCAGGCCGCCGGTTCCGGGCCCGGCAGGTGCCACCACACAGCCACCGCCAGCGCCAGCCCTGCCAACGCGGCGGCCGGCCGCAGCAGGCGGCGGGGCCGGCGCCACCAGGCAGTCAAGAAGATCAGCGCCGTGAGGGGCAGGGTGAAGGCCAACGTCTTCTTCACCAGCAGGCCCAGCAGGGCCAACGCTGCCAACGGCAGGGCGCTGCGGAGGCTGGGGCGGTCGCTGCCGCACCAGCGCACCAAGGCCCAAGCGTAAGCGGCGCCCAGCAGGGCGGCGGCAATGTCGTTGTTCACCGCGCCGCCCATGAAGGCAGCGGTGGGCAGCAGGCCCACCAGGGCGGCGGTGGCCGGGGCCAGAAACGGATCGTTGGGAAACGCCTCCCGGGCTGCGCCCCAAGCCACGGCCGCGGTCAGCACTAGGAGGGCCAGGGAGTAGCCGCGGGCCAACCGCGCCTGGGCATCCATGTCGGGCGCCAGGCGCAGCAGCAGGGCCAGCGGCAGGTAGTAGGCCGGCGGTTCATCGCCCACTTGGCGGCCGGAACGCGCCAGGAAGGGGTCTGCGGCGAAGCTGGCCGGCAGAGGCTGGGGCCAGGGCTCACCCACCCAATGCCAGAACCGTTGGCGAGCCAGCGAGGCGATGATCGCCTGCTCCAGGGCGGCGTCTTGGGCGCTGCGCCTCAGGGGCCAGCCTTGCTGGGCCAGCAGGGCGGCTTGCTCGAAGTGGCCTGGCTCGTCCGGGGCTTGCCAAAGGGGCACGGCCAGGCTGTAGGCCAGGCCTGTCATCAGCGTCAGCGCCAGCAACGCCGCCAGCCAGGCCCGGCCGTTGCCTGGCTCAGCGGCTGGTGTGGGAGGCGTCGTGCTCAAGGGCGGTTCCTCCAGGCGCAGCCAAGCGCTCAGCCAGCAGCGCCCCGATCACGCCCAGCAGCAGGCCCAGGCCCCCGCCCAGCAGCAGCGCCATGGTCAGCCGCATCTGCACCGCTTGAGCGCGCTCGGCCTGCTGCATCACCCGGGTGCTGCCCAGGTCGGCCACCTGGCGCGCCTCCAGCTCCTGCACCTTCATGGAGAGGGCCGAATAGGCGTCGGCTGCCAGGTCGCGCTCCCGCGTCAGGCGGGCCAAGACGTCGTTCTGCTCGGCCAGCCGGTCTTGCAGCGCCTCCACCTGGGGGGCCAACTGGGCCGTGGCCGCGGCGATGGCCTGCTGTTCTTCTTCCATCAGGCGGATGGCTGCGCCGGCGTCGCCGGCCGCCAGGTCTGGCGAGAGGCGGCCCCGTGCGGCCAAGGCTGGCGTCTGGGCCAACTGCCAGGGAAAGGCCGCGGCCGACCCGCCCCCGGCGGCGATGCGCCGGCTCTCCTCCAGCATCAGGGTGATGTTGGCCAGGGCGGTCTGGTGCAGCGCAAGCTCGTCCGACAGGTAGTCCAACTGGCGCTCGTCGGCAGAGTAGCCCACCACGCCCTCAAAGCCTTTGCGCAGCAGTTCCAGGCCGGTCTGGCCCTGGTAGGCGCGCCTTGCCTCTTCGGCCTGCTGCAGGCGGGTCTGGGCTTCCGCCAGGCTCTTCTGGAACTCAGCCAGCTCGGCGGTGTTGCCGTAGAGCTCTTGCGTGCGCGCCACCAGGGCCTGCGCCCAGGCGTTGGCCAGGGCCCTGGCCCCCTCGGGCGTGGCCCAGGTCACGGTGAGGTGCAGCAGCCCCTCCGGCCCGGCCTTGGCTTCGGCGATCCGCGTGAGCGCGGCTGGCCGCAGCTCCTGGCTGCCGGGGAAGCTCCCGCGTGCCAGGGCGACCGCCTCTTCCATCACATCGTACCCTTTGGCGATGCCCAGCGCTTCAGCCTTCCAGTCCTTGCGGCTGTCCACCACAGACAGGATGCTGGTGTCGAAGCGCCAGTCGTAGCGGGGCGCTGAGACCAGCAGCGTGGCGGTGGCCTCGTACTGCGGCGGCTGCAGCGCCCAGAAAGCCACCATGGCCGCCAGCGCCAGGACCATGCCGGCCAGCACCAGGGGCCAGCGGTGCACCACGGCCCGCAAGTATTCCCAAAGGTTCAGTTCTTCTTCCATTGTTCTCTTCTCCCTGCTGCCCGGCGGGCCTGCCGGGTGCGTCCTATTTCCGCTTCTGCTGGGCCGCTCTGTTGGGCCGACGCGTTGGCGCTGGCTCTGGCTCGCCCCACTCCCGGAACGCCGGCAGGTAGAGGCGAGTGCGCACCTCCAGCACTTCCAGCTCCGTCAGGGGCAAGGCCCCGTTCTCCAGCGGCCGGCCGGCCGCGTCCTGGCTGGGCAGGCGTTCCAGAGTCTCTGGATCGTACAGGCCGGCCACCAGGCGGTAGCGGCCGGGCGTCACCCCCTCCAGCGAGAGGGTGCGCGTGTCGGTGATGATCTCGCCGGCCTCCCACAGGCCGGTGGGGTACTGGCCTTCTCGGGGCGGCGCGTCGGCGCCGGCTACCCAGTCGCCTTGCTCATCTAGCAGGTGCACGAAGACGGTGTAGTCCCGCCCGCCGGGGCCCAAGGCCTGCCAGGTGAAGCCCATCTCCAGCGGTGGCCAGGTCAGTGTGCGAGTGCGGTCCACGGTGAACTCGGTCAGGGCGAAGGCCTGGCCCACCCGGCCCAACGCCGTGGCTGGCGGCTCCCCGGCGGCGGCCTGCGGCCCGGCGATCTTGAATCGCCCCAGAATGGCCCGGCTCCCCAACAGCTCCCCCTGCGCGGTGCGCAGCGGCACGTGGGCCTGGCTGTCGTCATCCAAGAAGAACGCCACGAGCACCTGGCCCAGGCAAGGGGCCGCCGCTTGGGCATCCAGCGTGATCCAGTACGTCTCCCGGAA
>JAAYZY010000352.1 GCA_012514615.1 Chloroflexota bacterium
CCTGAACCTCCGCGCCCTGGAAGACCAGGGACATGGCCGCCAAGTCCAAGTTGCTGACGTGCCCGCTGACCATGACGATGCCCCGCCCCTCCGCCTGGGCGCGCTGGTACGCCTCCCAGACGGCGGGGGCAATCCCGGCCTGGCGGATCACTTCATCCCGGCCCAGGCCTTGGGCGTGGAAATGGTCGTAGTAGGCGCGGCCGGCGTGGATCAGCGTGCGGTGCACCGCCGCGTGGAGCGCCTCGTTGGCGACGTCGAGGCCGAGAGCCTGGCTGAGGTTGGCCCGAATCACCCAGTAGAGGCGCGGACGCAGGCGCACGATCAGCCCAACGACCCAGCGCACCAAGCCGTAGCCGACGCCGGGCGGGACGTGCTTGGAGATGAACAACCCCAGACGGATGACACGCAGGCTGCCGAGGACTCTCTTGGTATCGGCCATGGTATGCTCTCAACAGTGCCTGTGGATTGCACGAAGCGGCTGGGGAGCCGCTGCCCTACTGCGCCCTCTTGGCTTCCCGATCGATCCCCTGCAACAGCGGCCAGCCCTCCGCCACCACCGGGATGCCTCGCAGCAAGCAGATGGCTGTCGAGAGCCAGGCGAACACCCTGGCCGCCACCCAAATGTTGTGGGTGAGACCGACTTGCCCCGTCCCCATGAGCGCCAAGGTCAGGGCCAAGAGCAAGAAGGCGGTGATCTTGGTGACGCTGTAGGAGGTGCGCATGAGCGGCGTGGCCACCAGCCAGCGCCCCCAAGTGGAGCGCATCATCTCGAACGGCTTCACCCCCCGCTGCACCATGACGCTGCGGAACGAATCCACCAGGTTGCCGCGCATCACCACGATGATGGGGATGGCCACAGAGATCAGCTCCAGGTGGGCATAGCAGATCCACAGGACGATCTCCACCGTACGGTCTGCGGCGATATCCAACGTGCTTCCCAGCAGCGAGGTCTCCTGGCGGCGGCGGGCGATGTAGCCATCCAGGGTGTCCATTATCAACAGCACCAGCACCACGGGCACCGCGGCGAAGTGCACCGGCGTGTTGCCAAGGTAGAACATCAGCGCCGTCACCACAAGCAAGGGGAACCTGAGCAGGGTAATGGTATTGGCCATGACAAAGCCTCCGATGGGGTGGGGCATTACGCCTTGCCCATTATACCACAGGCTGACCCAAGGTGGAGAGGCGGCGGCCCCAAATGGGCCGTGGGACAGGGCCCTCGCTGGTCGGCGCAGCGTTTGTGGGGATTGCGCCTTCTGCGCTATACTTCGGACCATGAAGGCAGAGATCAGCGGGGTGGTCCTCGCCGGAGGGCGCAGCACCCGCATGGGCACCGACAAGGCCGACCTCACCTTGGGTGGGCAGACGCTGCTGGAGCGCGTCTTGGAGCTGCCGGACGCGCTCAGCGACGACCTCTTGGTGGTCACCCGCCACGTGGAGCGCTATGCCCACCTGCCGGCCCGGGTGATCCACGACGAGCCCGGCCCGCCGGGGTCGCTGCTGGGGATCTACTCGGGGGTGAAAGCCGCCCAGCACGACCTGGCCTTGGTGGTGGCCTGCGATATGCCGTTCTTGAGCCAACACCTTTTGCGCCATATGGCGTCGTTGGCCCCCGGGTACGACGTCGTGGCGCCCCGCTTGGGGGGCTACGCCGAGCCGCTCCATGCCATCTACCGCAAGACCTGCCTGGCGCCCATGCGCGCGCTCTTGGATGGGGGCGAGCGGCGCATCGTCTCGTTCTTCCCTCAGGTGCAGGTGCGTTACGTAGGGGAGCCGGAGCTGGAACGGTTTGATCCCCAGCGCTGGTCGTTCGTCAACGTGAACACGCCGGAAGACTGGCGGCAGGCCCAGGATCTGTTCGCCGCTGCCCAGGGACGGCCCGAGAGGTAGCGGGATGGCTGGCCGCCTCTTCCGCACCATCTGGCGCCTGGTGGAGCAGATCCCGCCGGGGCAGGTGGCCACCTACGGTCAGGTGGCCGACATGCTAGGCCGCCGGCAAGACGCCCGGGTGGTGGGCTGGGCCCTGCACAGCCTGCCGGCCGGGAGCGCCGTCCCTTGGCACCGAGTGGTGAGCGCCGCTGGCTGCCTGCACGGGGCGTCAGAAGCGGCGCGGCTAGAGCAGCAAGCCTTGTTGGAAGAAGAAGGGGTGACGGTGGGGTGCGATGGGCGCATCGCCCTGGAGCGCTGCCGCTGGCAGGGTCTGCCAGCGCTGGAGGTGGAGGCCCTGCGGCGGGAAGTTGACAACGAAGCGCAAGGGCAGTATACTCAATAGCACGAATGTTCTTACGGAACCCCGTTCAGCAGGAAGGAGCAACCCATGCGTGAGATGACTGTGGCGGTGGTGCAGATGGCCCCCGTCTTGAACAGCTTGGAAGAGAACTTGGTGCAGATGGCCGACTACCTGGAGCGCATCTGCACCGAACAGAAGGTGGACTTGGTGATCTTCCCGGAGTTGGCCACCACCGGGTATGAGTGCGGCGTGCGCTTCACCGACTTGGCCGAGCGGGTGCCGGGCCACAGCGTGAACCTCATCGGCCGGCGGGCCTCGGAGTTCGGCGTCTACGTGGCCTTCGGCATGGTGGTGAAGGAACGGGTGGAGAGCATCCTCTACAACGCCTTGGTGCTCTTGGGGCCGGAGGGCGACCTGGTGACGGAGTACCGCAAGGTGCACCTGCGGGGCGAGGAGCGCCTGGCCTTCCGCCCCGGCTACCGCTTCACCACGGTGGATACGGAGTTCGGTACCCTGGGCCTGGCCCTGGGGTGGGACTTGGCTTTCCCCGAAGCGGCCCGCTCGCTGGCCTTGGAAGGGGCCGAGCTGTTGGTGGTAAGCGCGGCGTGGGAAGAGCCCCACGCCGATGAGTGGCACACCTACCTACGGGCCCGGGCGCTGGAGAACACCGTCTTCGTGGCCGGCTGCAACCGCGTGGGGGATGAGCCCAGCTACTCGTTCTTCGGCCAATCGGCGGTGGTGGGTCCAGATGGCGACCTGCGCACCGTGCTGGACGAACCGATCCAGGGCTATGCCGTGGCTCGCCTGGAGTTGGACCAGGTGCGCCAGCGGCGGGAGGAGTCGCAGATCTTGCAGTGCCGCCAGCCTCAGGCCTACCGGGCCATCGTGAAGAAGTACTAGGTGGCTGGGCAGCCGCCTCGAATCCATAACCCATCGGGAGGGATCAGGATGATCGACCTTCGCAGCGATACCGTAACCAAACCCACCCCGGCCATGCGCGAGGCCATGTACCGCGCCGAAGTGGGCGACGATGTGTGGGGCGAAGATCCCACGGTGCAGAAGCTGGAGCAGACCGCGGCAGAGCGCCTGGGTAAGGAGGCGGCCCTTTACGTGGTCAGCGGGGTGATGGGCAACCTGGTAGCGCTGCTCACCCACTGCGGCCGCGGCGATGAGTTCATCGTGGGCGATCAGGCGCACACCTACTACTACGAAGGCGGCGGCTCGGCGGCCCTGGGCGGGATCCACGCGCGGCCCCTGCCTACGCAGCCCGACGGCACCCTGGAGCCGGCTCGGGTAGAGGGCGCGGTGCGGCCGGTGGACATCCACTTCCCACCGACGCGTCTCATCTGCCTTGAGAACACCCACAACCGCGCCGGCGGGAGGGTGCTGCGCCCGGCCTACATGGCCCAGATCCGCCAGATCGCCGACCGCCACGGCTTGCCGGTCCACCTGGATGGGGCGCGCGTCTTCAACGCCGCCGTGGCCCTGGGAGTGGACGTGCGGGACGTGGTGCGCGACGCCGACACGGTGATGTTCTGCCTCTCCAAGGGCCTGTGCGCGCCGGTGGGGTCGCTGGTGTGCGGTAGCCGGGAGTTCATCGCCCGGGCTCGCGTCCACCGCAAGATGGTGGGCGGGGGGACGCGCCAAGTGGGCGTCTTGGCCGCCGCCGGCCTGGTGGCCCTGGAAACCATGGTGGATCGCCTGGCGGAAGACCACGCCAACGCCCGGCGCCTGGCCGAGGCCATCGCCGACATGCCCGGCGTGGAAACCAACCCGGCCGACGTGGAGACCAACATCCTGATGATGCGGGTTTCGCACCCTCGCCTCACCGCCGGCTCGCTGGCCGAGCGGATGAAGCCCAAGGGCGTGCTCTTCTACGCCATCGACCCGGAGCGGATCCGCCTGGTGACGCACCACGGCGTGACGGCCGAGGACGTAGAGACGGTGCTGCAGCGGATGGCGGAAGTGCTGACCGAAGCCTAGGGGCTTGCCGGGCGGCGGGGCGCGCTTGACGAAAAGCGGCAGATGTGGTAGGATAGCAAGGTCAGGCTGGGCCGACGAGAGCGCGGAGGCGTGGTGTAGTGGCCTAACATGTCGGCCTGTCAAGCCGAAGATCGCGGGTTCGAATCCCGTCGCTTCCGCCACAAGTAGATGAGTAGAAGGCCCCACATAGCGGTGGGGCCTTCTACTTGTCTTGGCGTGGCCATTCTTGGATTCGTGGGGAGGCGCAGATGGCCAACGCAATCTCCTTTCTGGTTCCTCAACATGTAAGTCTTCTCCCCAGCCACACAGAGTTGGGCCAGGCCGTCCAGGGCATTTCTGATGCACGTTTCCAGACCGGCCGCAAGGTGGGCAGGGATTGGCCGGCATGTAGGACTTGCTCGATCTGCAGATCACGTAGCTGGTCCAGGAGTTCTTCTATCCGTCGCTTCTCCTGA
>JAAYZY010000353.1 GCA_012514615.1 Chloroflexota bacterium
CTCGCCAGACCTCCAGCAGGCGGCGCTCGGGCTCACGAGGCATGCGCACCGAGAGCCCCCGTTGATCATCCAGAAAGGTGAGGTGGGAGCCGCCCAGAAGCACCATCTGGTGCAGGTCTCGGTGCATCTTGTTGGAACAGTGGATGCCGATCTTGTTCATTCGGGCAGCCTCCTGGATGGCCAAGCCACAGAAGGGGCCCTGCCGTCAGGGTACCCCTTCAGGCGGACAGACCGTTTGCACGTATTGTATCACAGGCAGGGGCCCTGTCAACTGCCCAGAGTCCCTGCCATCGAAACCAGATCCGTTCCGTTGACTACAGCGAGGACTGCGGCGCCCCCAGCAGGTACCGCCGCACCATGTCGAGGCTCTGGGTGGCCACCCAGCGGCGAGTGTGCTCGTTGGTGCCGCCACGCCGGTAGGTCTGCTGCAGCACCCCCGCGCCGTGAGCCAAGGCCGCTTGGGTGGCCCCGCTGCGCTCGGCGTAGGTCTCGGCGGCTTCCAGCGACCCCACCAACACCAGGGCCAGGTCGGCGCCGCTGCGCGCCCGCAGCGCCAAGGCCAGGGCCTCAACCGCCTGGGGCTGCATCCACAACGGCTCAGACGACGCCTCCACCTGGGCGGCCAGCCCTTCCAGCGCCGACGCCGCTTCAGCGGAGGCCAGCACATCCGCACCGCCAGGCAGGGCCAGCAACCGCTGGGCCATCTCCCCGGCGGTGTTGGTCTCCAACAGCGCCAGGCGCTGCCCAGCCTGCTGCAGCAGACGCACCACCACCTCATCCAGGGTTTCCTTGCCCGTCCCGTAGATGGCGTGCCCCAGCCGCTGGCGCACCTGCGCCTCCGTGGCGGCGATGAGCTGATCCGCTTCCTGCCGGGTGCTGGCTTTGGCGGTGATCCGCACATCGGTCTGCCCGGAGTGCGCGGCCGTGCCCACGGTGGGGTTGGCATTGGCCATTAGGTCGCCGATGAGCGCGCCCAACTGGCTTTCGCCCAGGGCGCAGGTGCGCAGGGTGAGGCTCTTGATCACCTCATCGCCGCCCCCGTTCCGAGTCCGCAGGTAGGGCAGCACCCAGGTCTCCATCAGGTGCTTCATCTCCCGCGGCACGCCTGGCAGGCTGATGATGACCCCCTGCGGCGTTTCCACCGCGAAGCAAGGGGCAGTGCCCACCGGGTTCTCGATGATGGTGCACCCCTCCGGCACGTAGGCCTGGCGGCGGTTGTTCTCGGTCATGGTGCGGCCCCAGCGGGTAAACAGCGACTCGATGAAGGCCAGCAGCTCCGGCACCAGCACCAGCGGCCGCTCCGCCACGTCGGCCACCGCCTCGCGGGTCATGTCGTCCACCGTGGGGCCCAGGCCGCCGGTGGTGATGACCACGTCGCAGCGGCTCAGGGCCGCCCGCAGCACCTCGGCGATGCGGCTGCGGTTGTCGCCCACAGTGGTCTTAAAGTGGAGGTCCAGCCCGATAGAGGCCAACTGCTGGGCGATGTAGACGGAGTTGGTGTCCACCAGTTCGCCCAGGAGAAGCTCTGTGCCAATGGAAATGACTTCAGCGCGCATATGGCTCCTATGATGGGTCCAAGAGTGAGAAACGGTGCTGGCCGCACACCGGGCAATCGGGATCCGGGCTGGCCAGCTCCACCAGGTCCCACTGCATCTCCCAGAGCTCCACCGAGAGCAGGCCGGGGTTGATCCGCCCCGTGCCGACGAGGAGCTTCATTCCTTCGCTCACTTCCACTGACGAGATGACGCGCACCACCGGGGCGATGACGCCGCCCACGTCGGCGGTGGGCAGGCTGCCCCGAGGCGGGGGCTCTCGAAACACACAGCGCAGGCAAGCCGACCGACCCGGGCGAACGGTCATGGACATCCCGGACGCGCCGATCACCCCGCCATAGACCCACGGGATCCCCAGCCACACACAAGCCTCGTTGATGAGGTAGCGAGTCTCGAAGTTATCGGTGCCGTCCAGCACCAGGTCAGCGCCGGCGAGGAGCGCCAGGCAGTTGTCGGCGCGCAACTCCCCCACCACCGGCTCCACCGCCACCGCTGAGTTGATCTCCCTCAGGCGCCGAGCGGCGGCCAGGGCCTTGGGCCGGCGCTGGGCCACGTCATCCTCGTCGAAGAGCATCTGCCGCTGCAGGTTGCTCAGCTCCACCACATCGCGGTCCACAATGCGCAGCCGGCCGAAGCCGGCGCGCACCAGCGTGTCGGCGATGGCGGCCCCCAGGGCCCCGCACCCCACCAGCACCACTGTGGCAGCGGCGAGCGCCTGCTGGCCAGCCTCCCCGATGCCGGGGAAGAGCATTTGCCGCGAGTAGCGGTCCAGCGACCCGCCCATTGCTCCCCCCATCTCAGCCGCGCATCACCTCGACAACCTCCTGGCGGATCGCCTCCAGAGCCCGAGCCTCCGGGCGCTGGCCAGCCACCTCCAGGTCGTTGAGCAGACCATCCACCATCTGCAGGAAGTCCTGGTTGAGCAGGCTGCGGCTGCCTTCCAGGAGCTGGCGGCGAGCCGCCGGCGCACCCATGGCCATCAGCTCATCCAAGAGCTGCATCTCGGCCGGCGCGTTCCGCCGGATCACGTCCACCGCCAGCGCGTGGATCATCTGCAGGGCGCGGGCCACCTGCTCCTGCCCCTGTTGCACGGCGTAGTTCACGTTCAGCGCCACTAGGTTCAGGAAGACCGGGTTCACCTCTTCGATGCGCTCCTGCAGCACCGCTTGCGGGTCCTTGCTCTGCACCACGGCGTTCAGCAGCTCCATGGCCTGCCCGATAGCCGCTTCTGCTTCCTTGTCCATCTGCTCCGTGAGGGTCAGCACGCGGTCCCTCAGCAGCGCCAGCCGGCGGGCTTCGTCCTTGTTGCCTGCCGCTTCGGCCGCATCGATTTGCGCGGTGAGTTTCTGGTAGAACTCATAGTCGATGACCGAGCGTCCCGACATCACCAGCGACTCCACCTCAGCGTCCTTCTTGGCCCGCACCAGGGAGGCCAGCAGCTTCTCCCGCGCCCGCACCATCTCATCCAACTGCTTCTTCTGCGCCGCGGCCACCGTTTCCTTGGCCCAGGTGGAGTGCTGGACCAAGCGTTCCTGCAACAGGGCGACTTTCTCGGCCCGCTCCCGATCGCCTTGGGCCAAGGCCTCTTCTTGCAGCGCGGCCAGTTGGCGGAAGAACGTCTCATCCAGCTCCCGGTCGTGGTCTTTGATGAGCTGCTGCACCGTCTTCTCGTCGGCGGCCACCGCCAGCAGCTTCTCGGCCAGCTCGCTGCGTTGGCGGCTCTGGACCACCTCATCCTTGCTCACGCCATCGGCTTCCAGCACGGCGTCGGTGAGCGACGCCAAGGTGAAGAACATGCGCGGCTGGAAGAGGTAGCCCTTCCGCTTCTCAGGGGGCAGTTCGTTCAACACCTGGTTGGTCAGACGCCCGATCAGGCTCTGCTGCTGGTTGTTATCCATACCCGCCGTCGGCGAGAGGTAGACCAAGGCCACTTCCTTGTCCGTATCCACATAGAGGAACGGCGTCTCCAACGCTGCCGACCGGCCGCACTGCGGACAGACGGCCATGTTGAGCCGCCCTCGCAGCAGCGACGCCTTCAGCTCCGGCGACTGGCCCCCATCCACGATCGCATGGGCGTTGGCCGTGTGTACGTGTCTACAGGCAGGGCACTGCACCTCCACCATCTGAGGTTTCGCCATTGTTGTTCCTTTCGTCCACAAGTTGGGGGGCTGGACCCCCGGCCTGGCTCAAGGAGCTGCCAGCGCTCGCTCCATGGCCTGTCTGAAGTCTGTCTCATCCACCGCGCCGATGTACGCCCGCACAAGGAGACCCTGGCGGTCGATGATGTAGGTCTCGGGCACGGCGCGCACCCGGTAAGCGCTGCTGATCCGCCCCCGCGGATCGGCTCCGTTGGGAAATCCCAGGCCGTGCTCATGCAGGAAGGCCTGTGCCTTGCTCTCCACATCCTTGAACGACACGCCCACAAAGCGAACGCCCTGCGGCTCGTACGCCCGCCAGAGACGGCGGAGGGTCGGAGCTTCTTCCCGGCATGGGTCACACCAACTGGCCCAGAAGTGCAGCACCACCACCTGGCCCCGGGATGCCGCCGACGACGCCGACCCTCCGCCATAGAGGTTGAGCGTCCACGGCGGCGCTTCCTGACCCACCGTCGGCCCGTGGCCGGGCGTCAGCGCCGTCACAGCAAGCAAGAGACTCACCAGCCCGGCAATCGCCAGCAGCGCCAGCCGCCAGGCTGCACGGCCCTCCTTGTTCCCGTTGGCCATCCGGTCAGTCTCCCATCCCCTGCTCGGCAGACCAGGGCATTGTACACCAGCCCCCCAGCTACACACAAAGCCACACCCAGGCC
>JAAYZY010000354.1 GCA_012514615.1 Chloroflexota bacterium
GGCGGCAGGGTGGTGGGCAGAGGGGTCTCGGGCACCGGGGTATAGGTGGGTGTGGGAGTGCGAGTGATTGGCGGTGTGGCCGTGCCCGTGGGCACCCAGTCCACCGAGGTGGGCAACGGCGCCACGGTGGCCGTGGGGACGGGCGGGGCCAACGTGACCACCTGGCCTGGCGGCAGCGGCACCACCAGTTCCTCGCCCACCCGCAGCAGGTTGGGGTCGCTGATGCTGTTCATGCGCATCAGTTCGGCCAAGGAGATGCCGAACTGCGCGGCGATGCCGCTGAGGCTGTCGCCGCTGCGCACAGTGTAGAGGTAGGGCTGGGGCGCAGGCGTGCCGCCGGTCTGCAGGAGGCTGGCGGCGGCGGCGGCCCGGGCTGCTTCAGTGGCCGCGGCAGAGCGGGCTTCTTGGGCGTTCTGAGCTACCATCACCACGGCCACGCTGATGAGCAGCGAGAGGGCGGCGTTGATGGCAATGAGAAACAGCGCCTGCTTCCAGGTCATCGCTCCGGCCCTCCCCCCTTTCTCAGTCTACCAGGCCCCATTATACCTTGTTCTCTGCCGATTGCCAACGGCGGCTCATTCGTCATACACCCGCCAGTACGGCTTCTCGGCTTCCCAGCTGCGCATGACCTCTTCGGTGGGGCGGGCGATGATGGCCTGGGCCTCGGCGGTCACCGCGCCGTCCGGCAGGCGGATCTCGCCGGCTACGGTGGCTCGCCGCTCCGTCTGCCGCAGCGCCCAGCCCACCACGGTGAGGGGGGTGTTGGTTGGGGTGGGGCGGCGGTACTTCACCTCCAGCTTCAGGGTGACCATGAGGTTGTCGGCGTCGCCTTCCAGCAAGACGGCGCGGCCGGCCGTCTCGTCGAGGATGGCGGCCACGATTCCGCCGTGGACGATGCCCGGGTAGCCGTTGAACTGCTCAGGCACGGTGACGGTGGCCCGAACCTGGCCGGCCTCGCGATCGCTGTACCAGGTCATCTTCAGCGAGGCATCGTTCTGTCGTCCGCAGAGGAAGCAGGTGCGTGAGCTAGGCTGTTTCTCCATGCCGTGCCCCCTTTCGTTTGGCGATGTCGATCACGCCCATTATACCACCATCGCCTCGTTCCGGCAGGCGGCGGCTGGGCCCCTTGTTGGCCGCGTGCTTTGCCATTCTGCAGATTTGACTTCCCCGTCGTTCGGTGGCAAACTGATCTGCATCCCTTGCGCGCCCGCGGCCAGTCTAGGTCCGCGGGCAATCCCAGAGCACGGAGGCAAGCGTAGCACTCCATGATCGACACCTTGGGCGGCAACCGCCGCATCGCCCTGCATCTGATTCTCTCCACCGTTCTCCTGTACGTCGGCTTTGGGGTGTGGCAGACATCCTTCAACAACTTCGCCGTTGAGGAGCTGGGGGTGGGGCCAGACGGCATCGGGTGGGTGCAGGCGCTGCGCGAGTTGCCCGGCCTCATCGGCTTTGTGCTGGGCTTCATGGTGCTCTACATGTCGGAGATCCGCATCGCCTCCGTGAGCGTGATCGCCATGGGCGCGGGCATGATCCTCACTGGCCAGTCGTACGGGCTGCCCATGCTGATCGTCAGCACCCTGCTCCTCAGCACAGGGTTCCATTTCTTCTACCCCTGCAACAACGCCGTGCTGCTCATGGCGGTGAAGAAGGGGGGCACGCCCAAGGCCATGGGGCTGCTGCGAAGCCTGAGTTCCTTCGCCACGGTGTTGGCTACCATCATCGTCTTCCTGCTGGCCACCCGCGTCGGGTTCCGGCCCATGTTCACCGCCATGGGCATCCTGGTGGTGGTGGGCGGCCTGGCTCTGCTGCCCATGGACAAGGGCACCTGCGGCCTGCCTACCCGGCGCAAAGTGATCATCCGTCGCCAGTATTGGGTCTACTACGCGCTGTCGTTCCTCATGGGCAGCCGCCGACACTTCTCCCAGACGTTCGCCATCTTCCTGCTGGTAAGCAACTACGGCATGAGCGTGCAGACCACGTCGCTGCTCTACCTGTTCAACAACGTGCTGAACACCTACGTCTACGGATTGATGGGCAAGGTAGTGCAGCGCTTCGGCGAACGGCGGGTGCTGAGCATCGGGTTCGTGGTCATCATCTTCATCTTCATCGGCTACGCCTTCATCGATTCCTTGCCGGTGCTGGCTGCTCTCTACGTTCTGGACAACCTGACCTTCGGCATCACCTTGGCCATCCCCACCTACTTCCAGAAGATCGCGGTGACGCCGGAGGAGATCACCAGCAACCTGTCGGTGGAGCAGACCACCAACCACATCGCCGCGGTCATCGTGCCCGTTTTAGGCGGCACCCTGTGGGTGACCCTGGGTCGGGAGGTGCCGTTCCTGGCCGGGGCGGTGATCACCCTGATCACGTTGGGGGTGGCCCAGTTCATGCGCATCACGCCGGCGCAAGAGGCGGGGGCAGCGCCCTCCGTAGGTGCACAACCCCCAGGCCCACCCTGGGGGCTTCACGCTGCTCTGGCAGCGGCCTGTTCTGTGCGTCCATCGCCGCACCCAGAGGCGTTCACCGCGGTGCAGGGCGGGGCCACAGGCCGAACGAGGTGCCTATGGGGCTGGCCGCCTAAGGCTGTTTCGCCCTTGCCTGGGCTTGTGGTATAATCGCCCCAGCCAGCCTCACGGCTGCGCGATTCTGGACCGTTGGAGGCTCTGTGCAACCTGGTCACCACAAGGGCTCTCCGGCGTGGCCTGTCTGGCGCGCCGGCCCTCTGCTGACGGCTCTGGCGGCCCTGGCCCTGGGAGCAGCAAGCTGTACCCCAGCCGTCGAGACGCCCAACCCTGCCGATACCCCCACGGCCACACCGGAACCCACGGCCACGCTGCTGCTGGCCGTGACTCGGCCGCCCACAGCCACCCCGGCGCCCCTGACGCCCTTGCCCACGGCTACGCCTACCATCACCCCCACGCCGGTCATCTACACCATTCAGAAAGGCGATAACCTGCTGAGCATCGCCAACCAATACGGCGTGACCCTCCAGGCCCTGCAAGAGGCCAACGGGATCTTGGACCCGCGCCGCCTGCAGATCGGGCAGGAGCTAGTCATCCCCCTGGACGAAGCGGCTCTCACCGAGCCTTCGACGCCCACGCCCACGCCGGTGCCGGTGGCCATCGAGAACGTGAACTTCTTGGAGACGCCCACCGGCGGCCTGTGGTGCCTGGGCGAGGTGCGCAACCTCACCTCTCAGGCCGCGGAGATGATCCAGGTGCAGGTCTCCTTGTACGACGACAAAGGCAGCCCCCTGGCCTACCAGTCGGTCTTCACCCTGATGGATGAGGTGGAGGCCGGCGAGCGCACCCCCTTCGCCCTGCTGTTCCATGAGGGGCCGCTGCGTTTCGCCACCTATCAGATCGTCCCCCTGAGCGCCGTGCCAGCGCGCGATGACAACCGCGTGAGCCTA
>JAAYZY010000355.1 GCA_012514615.1 Chloroflexota bacterium
AGCGGATTGTGGGGCCAGTGTTGGCCCTCTTCGTGCAAGAGCTGCTGCCGGGCTCGACCCGGGTGGCTTCCATGGCCGGCCTCATCGTTGGCGGCCAGGCTGCCACCGGCGCCGTCGGGGCGATCGTACTGGGGCGGGCGGGCGACCGGTTGGGGCATCGCCGGGTGTTGGTCTTCTGTGCCTTCCTGGCGGCCTTGCTCTACGTGCCGCAGTACTTCGCCCAGAGCGTCACCCAACTGCTGGTGTGGCAACTGATGGTGGGCTTGGCCCTGGGCGGACTGCTCACATCGGTGAGCGCCTTGCTGGCCCAGCACAGCCCCAAGGGGCGCGAGGGCAGTGTCTATGGCTTGGATTCCAGCGCTGTGTCGGCGGCCAACTTCGTGGCCCCCATGATCGGTGGCAGCGTGGCGGCGGCCATGGGCGTGCGCATGGCATTCCTGTGGACGGCCGGCGTGCTGGGCCTTTCGGCCGCGTTGGTGGTGGTGCTGCTGGCCCGCTTGTCTCGCCGTGGGACGGAGGTCTAGCCGCCGGGCTCAGCCAATCGCGGCCAGCGCCCTGGCAATGGCGCGGAGCAGGCGCACCATGCGGGGGACGGCCCCCTGGGAGACCTCGACCACCTCTTGCAGCGTGAGGGGCTGGGGGAGGATGCCGGCGGCCATGTTGGCCACACAGCTGATCCCCAGCACCCGCATCCCCAAGGCCCGGCCCATGATCACCTCAGGCACCGACGACATGCCCACCATGTCGGCGCCCCAGCCGCGAGCCATGCGGATCTCCGCCGGCGTCTCGAAGCTGGGGCCGCGAAAAGCCACGTACACCCCCTCGTGCAGCGGGACGCCCACCTCCTGCGCGGCCCGACGGGCCAGCGCCCGCAAGTTGGCGTCGTAGGCGTAGGTCATGTCGGGGAAGCGGGTCAGCCCATCGCCGCCAGCCAGGCCGGTGAGGGGGTTCTCGCCCAAGAAGTTGATGTGATCGCATATGAGCACCAGGTCCCCAGCCTGGTAGCTGGGGTTGATGGCGCCGCTGGCGTTGGTCACCGCCAGTTCCTGCGCCCCCAAGGCGTGCAGACAGGCTACCGGGAAGGCTACCGTGCCAGCGGCAAGCCCTTCGTAGGGGTGGAAGCGCCCCTGCATCACCACGGTGGGCATGCCTTCCAGGTGGCCCAGCCAGAGCTGCCCGGCGTGCCATGACACGGTGGAACGGGGGAAGTGGGGGATCTCGCCGTAGGGGATGGTTGAAGCCCCCTCCAGCGCATCGGTCAGGTCGCCCCAGCCGGAGCCCAGCACCAAAGCCAGGCGCGGCCGCAGGGCGCAGCGCTGGGCGATGGCTGCGGCGGCTTCCTCGGCCCGTTGCAGGAACGGCTTCTCAGCCCCTGGTGCAGACCCCATGGTTCCCTCCTCTGTCAACCATGCCGTTGGGCGAAGCGGGCCATCCGTTCCAGCGCCTCTTCGATCTTCTCGTAGGCGGTGGCGTAGGAGCAGCGCACAAACCCGCCGCCGCAGTCGCCGAAGGCTGAGCCGGGCACCACGGCCACCCGCTCCTCGTTCAACAAGGTCATGGAGAACTCGTCGTCTCTCATCCCGGTGGCGGCGATGGATGGGAAGGCGTAGAACGCGCCCCGCGGTTCGAAGCAAGGCAGGCCGATGCTGTTCAGCCCGTCCACGATGAGCCGGCGCCGGCGGTCGTACTCGGCCACCATCTGCTGCACCGCTTCCTCTCCGTGCTGCAGGGCTTCTACCGCCGCCGCCTGGGCTGTGGTGGGGGCCGACATGATGGTGTATTGGTGCACCTTGCGCATGGCAGACATGATCTCCGCGGGGCCGGCGGCGTAGCCGATGCGCCAGCCGGTCATGGCGTAGGACTTGGAGAAGCCGCCCAGCAGGACCGTGCGCTCGCGCATGCCGGGCAAGGCGGCGAAGCAGGTGTGGGGGACGCCGTATACCAGGCGGTCGTAGATCTCATCGGAGATGACCAGCAGGTCTCGGCGCTCGGCCACATCGGCGATGGCAGCCAGCCGCTCGCGACTCAGCACGGCCCCGGTGGGGTTGTTGGGGTAGCCGATGAGCAGCGCCTTGGTCCTAGGGGTGATGAGCTGCTCCAGGGCGGGCACGTTCACCTGAAAGCCCTCTCCTACGTGGGTGGGCAACGGCACGGCCCGACCGCCAGCGAAGAGCACTTCCGGCACGTAGGAGACAAAGCAGGGCTGGGGCACGATGACCTCGTCGCCCGGGTCCAGGGCGGCGGTGAAGGTCAGATAGAGCGCCTCCGACACGCCCACGGTGATGAGCAACTCCTTCTCCGGGTCGTAGCGGACGCCGTAGAGCTGTTCCAGGTGCGCGGCCAGCGCCTCCCGCAGCGCGGTGATGCCTGAGTTGGAGGTGTAGTGGGTCTGCCCTTGGCGTAGCGAGCGCACTCCAGCCTCGATGATGGCCGGCGGCGTGACGAAATCCGGCTCGCCGATGCCCAGGGAGATCACGTCGTCCATGGTGGCGGCAATATCGAAGAACTTGCTGATGCCGGAGGGCGGCACCCCAGCAACCTTGCGGGCGACAAATGAGCGCATAAGTTTCCCTCTTTGCAGTCTTGTTCAGGGGGTGCAGGCAGGCTCCAAGCGCCAGACGTCCTGCGCCTCCCCGTAGCGCAGCCGCCAGCGGCGGCCGCATGCATCTTCCACAACGAAGACCGGGCCGGCAGGTTCCCGCCAGGCCTGCACCACGGCGCGGACGGTGTGCTCCTGGCCCTGCCAAACGAAGCTGCGCGGCTCTTGCGCGTAGCGGTGGCCGGAGTAGCAAGCCACCGAGACAGGCTCACCGGTCACGACGGTCTGCCTGGCCTGCGTCCAGCTCGATCTGCGACGAGTCGCCGATGTTGAGCTGCGCCGACCCGCCCTGCACCCGCGCTGCCCGCCCGATCAGCGACTGCCGCAAGTGCGCCTCGTCGATCTGCGCGCCCTCGCTGACGATAGAGTCTTCGAGGACGGAGCGGCTCACCTGGGCGC
>JAAYZY010000356.1 GCA_012514615.1 Chloroflexota bacterium
CGCCCACTTCCTCACCGAGGGGATCAAGGAGATGACCTGGTTCCTGCCCGCGCCGGAGATGGACTGGGCCTTCCATTCGTTCTACAAGTACTACGCAGCGGTGAAGCCAGGTGCGTTGAGCGTCTCTCGAGACCAGCTTGTGGAAGCCCTGCGCGCCGAAGGGATCCCTGTAGGGCTGGGGTCGGCCCCAGAGAACCATCGGGAAGAGATGTTCCAGCAGCAGATCGGCTACGGCGAGACCCACTGCCCCTACGCCTGCCCGTGGTATAGGGGGCAGGTGGAGTACCGGCAGGTGGAGTGCCCCAACGCTCGGGAGACGGGAGCGCGCACCTTTGTGCTGCAGGTCCACCCTACGGCCGGGCCCAGCGACATGCAGGACGCCCTGGACGCCCTGGCCAAGGTGGGCCAGGCCTACAGCAAGTAGCCCACCGGCTGCTGCCTCGGATGGAGAGCAGGACAGTCACAGCATGAAACCAAAGGTCGCCTTGTTCGGCGCATCTGGCACCATGGGCTACCAAGCGCTGCAGGAGCTCTGGCGCCGTCGCGAGCGCTACGACATCGTCCTTCTGGTCCGTCCATCCGCCAGGAACAGACGGCTCCTGGCTCCCTACGCCCGGCAGGCCGGCCTCGGCGTCTCCTCAGCCAGCGGCATCGCCCAGGGCGACGGCCTCAAGATCGTCTGGGGAGATGCTACACGGTACCACGACGTGCAGGCCACCGTGCAGGGCGTAGACTGGGTACTGAACGCCATGGCGTTCATCTCCCCCCAAGCCGACTACTACCCCGACATGGCCCAGGCCGTCAACGCGGAGGCGGTAGCCCACATCGTGCAGGCCATCGAAGCCCAGCCAGGTGGGGCCGAACGGATCCGCTTGGTGCATACCGGGACGGTGGCTGCCACCGGGGACCGCCTTGGCCCTATCCGTTGGGGCCGTGTGGGCGACCCCCTCAAGCCCTCCATCTTCGATTACTACGCCGTGACGAAAATCGCCGGCGAACGAGCGGTGCTAGAGTCGAACATCCGCCGCTGGGTGTCGCTGCGCATGACCTACATCATGCCCACCACGTACCGGGATTTCGTCGCCCTGACGGACCCCATCATGTTCCACCAGCCGCTGGCCTCCCTCATGGAGAACATCACAGATCGCGACGCCGGCTTTGGGCTGGTGAATGCCCTGGAAGTGCCTGACGATTCCCGTTTCTGGCGACGGGTCTACAACATGGGCGGCGGTCCGTCCATGCGCTGCACCGCTTGGGAGTTCATGGACCGCACCTACAGGCTCATGGGTCTCTCTGGCCTGGCTGCCTGCTCCGAGCGCCGTTGGTTCGCCCTGCGCAACTTCCACATGCAGGGGTTTCGCGACAGCCACATCCTCCAGGGCTATCTGCACCACTGGCGGGATTCCATGGACGACTTCTGGGCAACCCTGCAGGCCGATCTGCCCCTGGGGATGCGAACTATCGCCACCCTGAGCCGCCGCATTCCTCCGATGCAGCGCATGGTGGAGCGAATCGCCTACGCCAGGATGCGCCGCATGGCCGAGTCACACCGCAACGGGACCGCCTACTGGTACCAACAGGACAACCAGGCGCGCCTCAGCGCGTTCTACGGCAGCCGCAGCGCCTACGAGTCGATCCCCGACTGGGGCGAAGCCTTGCCGTCCACCGACGTAGAACCCGACGGTTGCTCCCTGAACCACGGCTACGATGAGGCCAAGCCAAGCCTCGACCTGGACGACCTGCAGGGCGCGGCCAGCTTCCGTGGGGGGCGCTGCCTGGCTACCCAGTGGGATGGGGACATGTACGCCACCTTGCCCTGGCGCTGCGCTTTCGGCCACACCTTCACCGCCAAACCGGCCACGGTGCTGAGGGCCGGCCACTGGTGCCCAGAATGCCTGGCTCCACCCTGGAATTACGACCGTGAGGCGCGTCACAACCCGTTCTTCGCCCAGGTCTGGTACACCAACCACACCCCAGACGAGGACAACGTCTACCCGGCTGAGGTGTGCCGGGACATCGCCGGCGCAGACCGAGACCAACGCAGCGGTCGCTGAGTGCCGAAGGAGGAAACCATGATCCGCTGGGGAGTCATCGGAGCGGGAGGGTTCGCCGACGCGCGGTCCATCCCCGGCCTGAAGCAGAGTCAGAGCGCCCACCTTCAGGCGGTGATGGTGCGCGACGCCAGTCGAGCAGCAGCTTTGGCCCAGAAGCACGGCGCCCATGAAGCCTACGACACCGTGGAGGCCCTGGTGGCCAGCCCCAACGTAGACGCCGTCTACGTCTGCACACCGGTGGACCTGCACCCAGATCACGTGGAGATGGCTGCGGCGGCCGGGAAGCACGTCCTCTGTGAGAAGCCCATGGCCCTCACGGTAGCCCAGTGCCAACAGATGATCGAGACCTGCCGCCGTCACGGCGTGCAGTTGGCCGTGGGCTATATGGTGCGCTATCGTCCCCACTGCCAGATGGCTCGACGCCTCATCGACCAGGGGCGCTTGGGGCGCATCGTGGCCGGCCGCGCCCAGACCGTGCTCTGGCACGCCCCCTCGCCCACCGCCTGGCGGCACGATCCCCAGC
>JAAYZY010000357.1 GCA_012514615.1 Chloroflexota bacterium
AGCTGGGGGTGGGCCTGGACGCCGCGGAGACCATCGCCCGCGCCTACCGTTTGGGGCGCGATGGGCAGCTCCTCTTCGATCTCCTCACACAGTGGGAGGCGTTGCAGCAGGGCTACACCCTGGAACCGACCCTCACCTACAACCCCGGCCTCACCACTGCCTACCTGCGCGGCTTGGCCCAACAGGTGGATCAGCCGGTGCAGGATGCCGTCCTGTTGATCCACGACCTGCAGGTCACCGCGACCGCCAGCCAGGTGGGCCGGCAGCTCGACGTGGCCGCCACCCGCGACCTGCTGGTACAGCGCCTCACCGCCATGGACGGCGGCGATGTGCCGTTGGTGGTGCGCGAGGTCGCCCCCTCCAGCGCTGACGTGGGGCTGGCGCGCCGGCAAGTGGAGATGATCATCGGCGCCGACCTGCGCCTGAACGCCCCGCCCGAGGTGGGCCGCGGGCCGTGGACCCTGCCGCGGGAACGGCTGGCCGAGCTGCTGCACCTGCAGCAGGCGGTGGGCCCTGACGGGCCGCGCTGGGAAGCCTGGCTCGACCCGAAGGCCCTCACCGAGTTCGTCCAGGGCATCGCCGACGAGGTGGCTCAGAAACCGCAGGACGCCCGCTTCGACTATGACCCGGTGGCCAACGAGCTGGTGCCCCTGGTGGCCAGCCAAAACGGCTACAGCCTCGACGTGGAGGCAGCCCTGGCCCAGATCGGCCAACAGGTGTTGACCAATCAGCGGGAAGTGCGGCTGCCGGTGGAGGTGCGCAAGCCGCGCCTCTCGGTGGAAAACATCCCCGTCTACGACATCCACGAGCTGGTGGTGAAAGGCACCACCAGTTTCAAAGGCTCCAGCGCGGCGCGGGTGAAGAACATCGAGCTGGCCGCGGCCAAGTTCCAGGGCATCTTGCTGGCCCCCGATGAGGTCTTCTCGTTCAACGAACACCTGGGCCCGGTGACCAGCGAGGAAGGCTACGCCGACTCGCTGATCATCGTGGGCGACCGCACCGACGTGGGCATCGGCGGCGGCGTCTGCCAGGTCTCCACCACCGCCTTCCGCGCCGCCTTCTGGGGCGGCTACGAGATCGTGGAACGGTGGGCCCACGGCTACCGCGTCTCTTGGTACGAGCCCCCGGTAGGCCTGGACGCCACCATCTACTCGCCGCTGGTGGACTTCCGCTTCCGCAACGATACCCCCCACTATCTGTTCATTGAAACCGAGGTGGACAAAGCCGCTGGCGTGATCTCCTTTACCTTCTGGGGCACCAAGCAAGGCCGGGAGGTGGAGATGGAAGACCCCATCGTCGCCAACGAGCAGCAGCCCGGACCGCCCGTCTATCGCGATGACCCCTCCGTGCCGGCGGGCGAGACCCGCCAGGTGGACTGGGCGCAGAAGGGGATGGACGTGACGGTCAAGCGCACCGTGCGGGAGGGCGACACGGTGATCCGCCAAGACTCCTTCTTCAGCCAGTACCGGCCCTGGCAGGCGGTGTACCTGGTAGGCACCGGCGGGGCTGCCCAGTAGCCGCAGCAGGCGGGGCGGTCGCGTTGAGGAGGCTGGGCGGGCTGTTGTGAGGCCCGCCCCCATGTGTTATACTTCTGGCCGAGCTTGTACACGAGGTAGACCTTCGTCATGCTAAACCGAACCAACGACCCGACGGGCCCATCGAGCCCGCAAGACACGCCTTTCGTCCCGCTGATCCCCACCAGCCAGGCCGAGACAGGCCTGAACATCGGCTTTGTGGCCGACCTGGCCCTCAAGTTCCTCTACTTCGAGGGCTACCTGACGGGCCTGCAGGTGGCAGAGATGCTGCGCTTGCCCTTCAGCCACGTGGTGGACGATGTGCTGCAGTTCCTGAAGCGCGAGCGTTTCGTGGAGGTGAAAGGCTCCAACAGCGTGCGGGAGGCCACCTACCAATACGCCATCACTTCAAAGGGCTCAGAGCGGGCCCAAGAGGTGCTGGAGCGCAGCCGTTACGTGGGGCCGGCCCCGGCGCCGATCGACGCCTACACCCCTTCCATCCTGGCGCAGACGGTGCGGCGCAACTTCGTCTCGCCGGAGACGATCCGCCAAGAGCTGAGCAACCTGATCCTCACCGACCGTCTCATCAACCAGATCGGCCCGGCGGTGAACTCGGGACGTTCCATCTTCCTGTTCGGCTCGCCGGGAAACGGCAAGACGGCCATCGCCGAGGCCATCGGGCGGATGCTCCTGCGGGGCCGCATCTTCATCCCCAACGCCCTGGAGATCGACGGGCAGGTGGTGCAGCTCTTCGATCCGGTGAACCACCGCCCCGTCTCCCGCGAAGAGACGGCAGCGGAGTTCCCCAACTACGACCCCCGGTGGATCTGGATCCAGCGGCCGGCGGTGATGGCCGGCGGCGAGCTGACCTTGGATCGGCTGGACCTGATCTTCAGCGAAAGCAACCTGTACTACGAAGCGCCGCTGCAGATGAAGGCCAACGGAGGCATGCTGTTGATCGACGACTTCGGTCGCCAGCAGGCGCGGCCCGAAGACCTGCTCAACCGCTGGATCGTGCCCCTGGAGAAGCGGGTAGACTACCTGACCCTGCGCACTGGCCGCAAGATCGAGGTGCCGTTCGACGTGCTCATCGTCTTCTCCACCAACCTGGAGCCAGCAGAGCTGGTGGACGAGGCGTTCTTGCGGCGCATCCGACACAAGATCGAGGTGAAGGACCCCACCTTCGAGCAGTACCGGCAGATCTTCCGCCGAGAGTGCAAGGCCAAAGGGGTGCCCTACCAAGACGAGGCGCTGGTCTACCTGCTCCAAGAGCACTACATCAAGCCCAAGCGGCCGCTGCGGGGCTGCCACCCCCGCGACCTGCTGGAAGAGCTGGTGAACATCGCTCGCTTCGCCGGCCAGGAACCGGCCCTGACCAAGGAGATGATCGACCTGACCTGGGACTCGTACTACGTGGACCTGAACCTAGAGGCGTCGTGACGCCCTCTGGCCACGTTGGGGGGCGACCATCCAGCCCCCGGCAACACAGACGATGATGGAGAGCAGTACGATGAACGAACCCGCCCTGCGCGAACAACTGTTGGCCGAGATGCGTCGGCACCTGGTTGATGGACAACTGCCCTGCACCGCGGCCCACACCGTGGCCCAGTTCTGGGACGTCTCGCCCCGGTTAGTGGGTGAGCTGGCCGACGAGGCGGAAATCCGCCTATCGTTGTGCCAGTTGGGGGTCTTCGGCTACGGGCCCAAGGCAGAAGGACTTAGCAAGCTGGTGCGCGCCGCCCAGCACGTGCCGCCGACCATGTCCGGGGCGCTGGAAGGGGCCGTAGGTGGGCGCATCGCCTGCATCCGCTGCTGGCAGAACGCCGCAGCCTTGGGGGTGGAGCGTCTGGCGGTGGCCGAAGTGGCCGAGGCTCAGGGCGTCAAGATCGTCCAGTGCCAGTTGGGCGGCTTCTGAGGGGCCCGGGCTCGAGGAGCTGACCCATGCCCTACGAAGATGGTTTCCGCCGGCCCATCACCTACCTGCGCATCTCGGTCACCGACCGCTGCAACCTGCGCTGCATCTACTGCATGCCGCCGGAGGGGGTGGTCGCCATCCCCCACGAGCAGGTCTTGCGCTATGAAGAGATCGTGCGGGTAGCCGAGGCGGCCACCGACCTGGGGATCTCCAAGCTGCGCCTCACCGGCGGCGAGCCGCTGGTGCGGGCCGGCCTGGCCAACCTGGTGGCCATGCTGGCGGCTCTGCCCGGCGTGGACGACTTGGCCATGACCACCAACGGTGTGCTGTTGACGCGCTACGCCGCAGACCTACGCCGCGCCGGCTTGCAGCGCATCAACATCAGCCTGGACACCCTGGACCCCCACAAGTACCGCCGCATCACCCGCTGCGGCGACCTGCAGACGGTGTTGGGGGGCATCGAAGCGGCCCACCAGGCCGGCCTGGCGCCCATCAAGGTGAACGCGGTGGTGGTGCGCGGGGTCAACGACGATGAGCTGCTGGAGTTCGCCCGCCTGACCCTGCAGCCGCAGTGGAACATCCGCTTCATCGAGGTGATGCCGTTCGAGGGCGACAGCCTGGAGTGGAAGCAGACCTTCGTGTCGGCCGAGGAGATGAAGCGGCGCATCGAGGCGGCCTGGGGGCCGCTGCAACCGGCGCACGGGGCCAGCGGGGGCGGCCCAGCCCGCTACTACCAACTGCCCGGAGCGCAGGGCACCTTGGGCTTCATCACCCCGGTCAGCGAGCATTTCTGCGCCGAGTGCAACCGACTGCGCCTCACCGCCGACGGCCACCTGCGCCCCTGCCTGCTCTCCGACGCGGAGATGGACCTGCGGACGCCGCTGCGGGCTGGCGCCACCCGCGCCGAACTGGCCGCGCTGTTGGCCCAGGCCATCCGGTCCAAGCCCCAGGGGCACCACCTGGCGGCCCAGGGGCCATGCCACGGCCGAGGGATGTCGCAGATCGGCGGCTAGGCTGCGCCGACCAAGCGCTGACGCAGCCACCCCCTACCGCAGATGGATGGTATTTGCCGTGATGAGGCCGGCGTGGTCCGACGCCAAGAAGGCGATGACCTCGGCCACTTCGTCCGGCTCGGCGACGTGGAGCAACTCCGGCCTCTGCCTCAGGGCCTGGCGCGCCGAGTCGTTCAGCCATCCGGTGTCGGTGACCGGCGGATAGACGATGTTGGCGGTGATGCCCCACGGTGCCAGCTCGAACGCGGCGGACATGGTGTAGTTCTCCAACGCCGCCTTCGCCGCGCCGTAGGAGACCTCCGTGGGAAAGCCCAGCGGCCCTCCGGAAGTGAGGCCGATGATCCGCCCCCAGCAGGCCTGTCGGGCCCTGTGCCGCCGGGCCAACTCGGCAATCATGAGCGCCCCACCCCGGGCATCGACCGAGAAGACCTGGTCGTGCGTCGCCGCGGTCAACCCGGCCGAGGTGAGGCCGGTAACGTGCAGCCCCTCCGCCGTGAAGGTGTCGGCTACCCAGCCAGTGGCGTTGTTGACCAGGATGTCCACCGGCCCAAGCTGCGCCTCTGCAAAGTCGAAGAGCCGCGCGGCCGTCTCGGGATCGCTGAGGTCAGCCTCCATGGCCACCGCCCTCCCTCCTTGGGAACGGATCGCCTCCAGGACGTGGTCGGCTGCGCCCGCCCGGTTGGAACGGTACGGCTCAGGGAAGTCGTCTGGATCGGACAGCCGCAGGTAGGTCACCAGCACAGAAGCGCCGCAGCTAGCCAGCGCCCGCGCCGTAGCCGCGCCAATGCCGTGGTTCGCGCCGGTAATGAGCGCCACGCGCCCCCGCAGGTTGTAGGGCAGCGGCCGCTGAGATGTGGGCATGTTGGACCTCCTTGGGGTTGAGGCCTCTGCGCTAAGGATGGCCCGCGGCAGTCTCACCAGGAGCGGTGCGACTTCCGAGCCGAGGGATGCGGCAGGTCGGCGGCTAGGCCGTCGCCTGCGCCCCATAGGCCTTGCGGGTGAGGAGCAACAGGCCGAAGGTGAGCCACAGCGGCAAGGCCAGCAAGGCCAGGAAGTGGGAGCCCCGTACTGCCGGCGGCAGGTTCTGCAGCATCTCCACCTCCATGGGGGCGAAGCGCATGGGCGCCACCAGGTCCGCCAGGCTCAGGGAAAGCAGCGTAGCCGTGGCCGACAACGCCAGCAGCCCGAAGCAGGCCGCCGCCCCCCACCAGGCCCAGCGCGCCCCCCGCAGCAGGCCCCAGGTCAGCGCCGTCAGCAGCAGGATGGCCGCGGCCGTCAACTGGATGCCCCCCTGCCCGGTAGCCAGCCCGCCGAAGAGGGGGAATGCGCCGTTCAGGAAGATGAGGGCGTGCAGCGCCAGGGCGAAGAAACCGGCCAGCAGGCCGGCCACCAACACCGGCATGGGGAGGGCCTCCAACCGGTGCGTTGCGCTGTCTGCAAAGGCAGCGCGCACCGCCGGCCCGCTGTACCAGCGGATGATCAGGGCCGGGCCCAGGGGGTAGATCGCCAGGGTCAGGGGGGCCAGCGCCAGGGCTGCGCCGG
>JAAYZY010000358.1 GCA_012514615.1 Chloroflexota bacterium
GCTCTACATTGGCGATACCCGGTTGAATGACGGGACCGCCTTCGCCAACCTGTGCGCCGCCGGCGGGTGGGACGGCCGGGCTTTCATCGGCCGAGATGACCCGGAACGCCCGCCGCAGACGCACCAGGAGGGTACGCTCTTCCTGGGCAACCGCTGGTCCGCCTTGGGAGACTTCCTGGCACTTGTGGCCGCCCGCGGCTTCCCGCTGGATGAGGGGGTAGCCTTGGTGATCGATCTGGACAAGACGGCCATCGGGGCGCGTGGCCGCAACGATGGCTTGATCGACGCGGCAAGGCTGGAGGGGCTTCGGCGCACAGTGTCGGGGCTATTGGGGGTTGGGTTCGACGAAGCGGCGTTCCGCCAGGCCTACGACGAGCTGAACCAGCCGCTTTACCATCCGTTCACCGCAGACAACCAGGACTACCTGGCCTACCTCTGCCTGATGCTGGGAGCTGGGCTCTGCCAACTGGCGCCGCTGTTGGGGCGAATCCGAGACGGCTCACTGGCCACCTTTTCGGCGTTGATTGAGGAAGTGCAGCGGCGGCGAGGGGAGCTTGCCGGCAGCGGCCTGGCGGCCATCCACGACCAGGTGTGGGGCGCGATGCAGGCCGCAGACCCCACCCCGTTCAAGGCGTTCCGTCGCCAGGAGTACCTGGCAACCATCGCCCGCTGTGGCGATCTGCCTGGGGCCAGCGCCCCGGAGGCGCTGGCCGCACGGATTGTGGTGACAGAGGAGGTGCGGCAGGCGGCTCGGAAGCTGAAGGAGGGCGGCGCGCTCGTCTTCGCTGTGTCCGACAAGCCCGACGAGGCCTCTCACCCCAGCGCCGAAGATGCGCAGCTCGGCTTGCAGCCCCTCCATCGTCAGGCCTTCCTGTCGGTGGGCGAGGCGTAGCCGGGGCAGACTGTGCTGTCGACGCTTGTCCCTGCGTACCGCAGGTGCGCCCTGGCTGCGTGCAACCCCGGCAAAGGCTGGGGCTTCTACCTTCGCCATGCGCCTTCCGGATGGCGCTCCTATGATTGCCGGGCTCACCGTTGTCTGCCCAGCAACACCGCAAACGGGGGGCAGGCCTCGATGGCCTGCCCCTCTTGCTCCACCCCGTCGGGCAAGAGTACGTTTCTGCTTGCCCCAGGGCGGATGCGGCGACCAACTCAGTCGCGTCTGAGGCGGGGGTCCAGGATGTCGCGCAGGCCGTTGCCCAGGAGGTTCATGCCCAGCACGGCCAAGCTGATGGCGATGCCGGGAAAGGTGGCGACCCACCAGGCCACGGCCATGAAGCTGCGGCCCTCGCTGAGCATCACGCCCCACTCAGGTGTGGGTGGCTTGGTGCCCAGCCCCAAGAAGCTGAGGGAGGAGCCGGTGAGGATGGCGGAGGCCACGCCCATGGTGGCCAACACAATGATCGGCGCCACGGCATTGGGCAGGATGTGTTTCAACATGATGCGGAAGTCGGTGCAGCCGATGACGCGGGAGGCCTCGATGTAGGTGTTCTCTTTGATGGTGAGCACCGTGCCGCGCACCACACGGACGTACCCCGGGATGCCGCCGATGCCCACAGCGATCATCAGGTTGGTCATGTTGATGCCCAAGGCGTAGACGATGGCCAGGGCCAACAGGATGTAGGGGAAGGCCAGCAGCACGTCGTTTAGGCTCATGATCACGTTTTCCAGCGCGCCGCGGTAGTAGCCCGCGGCCAGGCCCACCACACTGCCGACCACTGCGGCGATGCTGGTAGCGATCAGCCCAAGCTGCAGAGAGAGGCGCGTGCCGTGCATGATGCGGCTGAGCTGGTCACGGCCTAGGGCGTCGGTGCCGATCCAATGATCGGGCCCGGGCGGCATCATGGCGGCCATGGGGTTCACTTCCAGGGGGTCGTATGGGGCCAGGGCGTCGGCCGAGACGGCCACGAAGACCAGGAAGGCGACGATGATCAGCCCAATGATCGCACTGGGGCTGCGCCGCAAGTCTCGCCACATGCGCCTGGCGGTGAGCCTGCCTCTGGAGACAGGCGGCTGCACAGCCTGAAGGTTCAAGTCTGCCATTTGTGAAGTTCCCCTTAGTCGTACCGAATGCGTGGGTCAAGGAAGCCATAGAAGATGTCGACTACCAGGTTGACCAGCACGTACCCCGCGGCGGCGAACAGCACAGTGCCCTGCACCATCTGGAAGTCCTGCCCCTTGACCGCAGTCACCGCCAGAGTGCCGATGCCGCGGCGGGAGAAGACAGTCTCGGTAATCACAGCCCCGCCTAGCAGGCCGCTGAACTGCAGGCCAATGATGGTGACCACCGGTACCAGCGCGTTGCGTAGGGCATGGCGCACGATGACCAGGCGTTCGGCCAGGCCCTTGGCGCGGGCGGTGATGATGTAGTCTTGGCGCATGACTTCCAGCATGCTGGAGCGTACCAGGCGCGAAATCACTGCGGCAGATGAGAACCCCAGCACCAGTGCGGGCATGATCAACTGCCTGAAGGTGCCCGAGCCGGCGGCCGGCAGCCAGCGCAGCTTCAAAGAGAAGAGCATGATGGCCAACAATCCCAGCCAGAACAGCGGCATGGAGATGCCCAGTACGGAGTAGACCGTGGCGGTGACGTCCAGCCAACTGTTGTGGTAGAGCGCTGAGATCACGCCCAAGGCGATGCCCAACACCACCGCGACGAACAAGCCGGCGAAAGCCAACTGCAGGGTGTCTGGCAACTGTTGCAGAATGGCCTCGGTGATCGGCTGGTTGGTGAAGAGCGAGCGCCCCAGGTCGCCGCGCAGAGCGTCGCGCAGGAAGTACCAATACTGGACCCAGACCGGCTTGTCCAGACCCATCTGCTCGCGCAACTCTGCCATGCGCTCAGCGCTGGCTCCAAACTCGTAGAGCATCACGTCCACCGGGTCGCCAGGCAGGATGTGCAGCACGAAGAAGACTGCCACGGAGACGCCCAGCAGCGTGGGGATGGCGCTGAGGAGTCGAATCTGGATGTATCTGCTCACAGAGTCCCTCCCGAATGATGGTTCGCCAGTCGCCCTGTTCGGTCCAGGGCCACAGGGCGCTGGCGGGACAGGCGTTCCAGCTAGGCCGAGAGCACTGCACCATCTCGGACCACCAGTTGCCCGCCCACGAAGACCATGGCCACCTGGCGCAGAACGCCCAGGTCGGCCAAGGGGTTGCCGTCCACCACCAGCAGGTCGGCCAACTTGCCCTTCTCC
>JAAYZY010000359.1 GCA_012514615.1 Chloroflexota bacterium
CACGCCGACCGACGTGCCAACCTACACACCAACGCCTACCGACACGCCGACGGCGACGCCCACTTGGACGCCTACGCCCACCGACACACCAACCGACGTGCCAACCTACACACCGACACCCACCGACACGCCGACGGCGACGCCCACCTGGACGCCTACGCCCACCGACACACCAACCGACGTGCCAACCTACACACCAACGCCTACCGACACGCCGACGGAGACGCCCACCTGGACACCCACGCCCACAGCGACGCCCACGCCCACTGACACACCCACCTGGACGCCCACCTGGACGCCCACTTGGACTCCCACAGCGACCCGCACACCAACACGGACGCCAACCCGCACGCCGACGGCAACGGAAACCGCGCAACCGGCCACGGCCACGCCCACAGGGACAGCCACCGGGACCTCCATACCGGCCACGGCCACACCCACAGGGACAGCCACCGGGACCTCCATACCGGCCACGGCCACAGCCACGGCAACCAGAACCACGCCCCAAGCGCCAACGGCTACACCAACAAAGACGGCTACGTCCACCCGAACAACGACGCCGCCCACGGCGACCCCGACGCAGACGCCGCTCCTGTTCCACCAACTGGACATCACCAAGCAAGCCAACGTCAGTGTGGCGCAGCCGGGGCAGCTCATCACCTACACCATCGCCTACACGGTGACGGGGAACGAGCCAGCCCGCAACCTGACCATCACCGATCCGATCCCTGCCCACACCACCTACGTGCGGGGTGGCCACCAGATCATGGGAGGGAGCGTCATCTGGCGGCTGGGCACGGTGATGCCGCCAAGTACGGGGCAACTGCAGGTCGTGGTGCGAGTCAACGCCGGCGCCGACGCGGCCACCATCGTCAACACGGTGATCATCAAGGATGACGACGGAGGACTGGACCAGGCCACCAAGCTGGTGGGGCCCGCCCTGCCGCCGCCGGAGATCCCGGAGGCCGATTCGCTGGTGCTCATGAGCAGCGGCCTGGGCGGTCTGGCCACCTACCTGCGGCTGCACCGACGCAGCGGCAGACGGCGCAAGTAGCCTGCGTCAAGGGGCAGCGGGGGCGCGCTCGCCGATGAGCGTGCCCCCGCCAATCCGCTTTGCACGGGGGCCACTCTTGGCCCCAGCGGGTGGTGGCGGCCGACGGGCCGCCGTTCCCCCTCCCAACCCGGTGGCGGTTTGGCAACCCGTCGCGCCAGTGGTACAATCCCTGGGGCGCCGTGCGCTATCCCCTGCGCCCAGGAGGCCTCCCAGTGTTCGAACAAGAGCACGCCCTCATCACCGGCGGGTCCAGCGGCATCGGCAAGGCCATCGCCTGTGAGCTGGCCCGTCGCGGCGCCCACGTAACCCTCGTCGCCCGCACTCCCAGCCGGCTGGAAGAAGCGGCAGCCGAGATCACCGCCTGCCGACACAGCGCGGGGCAGACCGTGCAGACGTTCGTCGTGGACGTGCGCGACGCCCAGGCGGTGCACAGGGTGGTAACCGAAGTGGAAGGCGCCGGAGGAGCCATCGACCTGCTGGTGAACGCCGCCGGCATCGCCCACCCTGGCTACTTCCACGAACTGCCGCTGTCCGTCTTCCGCGATACCATGGAGATCAACTACTTCGGTACAGTACACACCACCCAAGCCGTGGCGCCGGCCATGATGCAGCGACGCCGTGGGCGCATCTTGAACTTCTCCTCCATGGGCGGCCTGGCTGCCGTCTTCGGCTACACCGCCTACAGCGCATCCAAGTTCGCCGTGCGGGGCTTCTCCGAGGCGCTGCGCAGCGAGCTGAAGCCCTACGGCATCACCGTCTCAGTGGTCTACCCGCCAGACACCGACACGCCGCAGCTAGCCAGCGAAAACCGGATCAAGCCACCGGAGACGAAGCGCATCGCTGCCGCGGCCAAGGTCATGCAGCCCGAGGCAGTGGCGCGCATCGCCCTGGAAGGAGTCGCACGGGGCAAGGTGCTCATCATCCCGGGCCTGGAAAGCCGACTCCTCTACATCGCTTTGCAGGTAGCCGGCGCGGCCGCTCACAGCGTCACGGACATGCTGGTGCGCCAGGCCCAAGCCGAGAAGAAGTAGCCCCACGACGTCTTCCTCGTCTGCCCAAGGAGGCCGCGCTTGGAGACTGTGTCCATCACTTGCGTTGTGGAGAATACGGCCCTGCGGGGTCTGAAGGCCGAGCATGGCGCAGCCTTCTTGGTGCGGGCGGGCGAACAGCAGGTCCTGCTGGATACCGGGGCCAGCGGCGTGGCCCTGCTGCACAATCTCCAAGCCCTGGGGGCCCACCCCAACCAGGTGGACGCCGTGGTGCTCAGCCACTCTCATCCGGATCACGCCGGCGGCTTGGCCTCGCTCATGGGGCACCTGCGCCGGCGCATCCCGCTCTTCGCCCACCCGGCTATCTTCAACGAGCGGTTCAGCAAGGGCGAAGAAGGCTATGCCCCCCGGGGCATGGCCCTACCCAGGGAACGCCTGGAAGAGTGGTTCGACCTGCAGTTGAGCGACCAGCCGATGGCGGTGGCGCCCAGCGTGCACACCACCGGGGAGATCACATCCCGCCCCTTCCTCGAAGGGCGCAGCCCACACCACTACGTTCGCGCGGAACGGAGGTATCGCCCAGACCCCTACCAAGACGACCTCTCTCTGGTGCTGGAGACCGGGTCCGGCATGTTCGTTGTCTGTGGCTGCTGCCACGCCGGCCTCACCAACACCCTGGCCCAGGTTGCGGAGCAGCATCCCGACCGCCCCATCTGTGGCGTGGCTGGCGGCACCCATCTCTTGGAGACCAGCGGGGAGGCGCTGCGGCAAGTAGGAGACTTCTTGGCCCAGTTGCCTGAGGTGCAACTGTGGCTCAACCACTGTACAGGGTCGGCAGCGCTGGCCTATCTGCAGAAACGCTTCGGCCAGGCGGCGCACCCTCTGCCGGCCGGCGCGTCCGTGATCCTGTGATCAACCAACAAGTGCTCCCCAGTCGGGTGCGCCAGGCGCAGGCGGTTGAGGAGCACAGGCCGCAGCGGCCCCAAGAGGCCGGCGGCCTAGATCAGTTCAGCGGTGCGCTGCTCGATCTCCGCCAGCTCCTCTGGCGTGCAGATGCGCGCTGGCGCTGAGAGGTAGACCTCGCAGCGGTAGCACTCCTGATGGCCGTTGGCGCAGTCTTCGCTGGCCAGTTCCCAACATGCCTTGCCCATGTTCTGGTACGCTGCGCAGAGGGCGGTCTGCTCAGGCGGGCAATGCAGGATCTCCCAGCAGGGGATGGTGGCCAGCAGACGCCGCAGCCCCTCTTGGTTCAGGCCCTTCTCGTGGATCAGCAGCCGGATGGCCATGGCCCACTTCAGGTCGTGGTTCGTGTACAATCGTCGATTGTTTCGCCGCGCCGGCCGCATCAGCCTGGCCTGCTCATACAGACGGAGCGTGCGGGGGTGAATCCCCAAGAGCTCAGCCGCAGTCGAGATCGTGTACAGGGGGCGGACATCCTCTACCATAATCGAGACTCCTTGATGGGTACTGCGGTATTCGGGGGAAGTGCAGTCACCGACCCCCCAGGTGATTATACCATCAGATGCGACACCTCGTCAATAGGCGTTGCGACTTCTTGTAGACAGAATGCTGCGCGTCGCTGCCTGGCCGCCAAGATAACAGTATTCTATGATGCATGACATTGACAGGTCTCTTAAGTTCAGGTATAATGGAGGTGCACCGATACTTCCCGGCCCGTAAGGCAACACTGGCCCGGACTCTGTTGCCCCCAAGGCGAATGGGGCAGTGCCGCGCCTTGTGCGCGTACAACAAGAGGGAGGGCACAATGAACGCAGAGAACGAGCGCCCCTATCGCATCCTGGTGGTGGATGACGACCCCTATTACC
>JAAYZY010000360.1 GCA_012514615.1 Chloroflexota bacterium
CTGTAGATGCTAAAGAGGTTGTCCACATGGTTCCGAGTATGGAGACTGGTGATTAGCGGTCAACCAGAGTCTAGCCCGGAGGTCCACGTGAACAACCATCATCAGAATGCCCGAACCACGTTCCATAGTCGAGTGCTGATGGTCAAGCGGGTCATGGAACAAGGGATGAGCCCCCGCATGGTGGCTGAGCAACTGGGCGTGAACGCCAGCACGGTTTACAAGTGGCTTCGGCGCTACCGTGAGGGTGGCCTGGCCGCCCTGCCGGACCGTAGCTCCCGGCCTCACAAAAGCCCCAAGCGTTTGCCGGTGGAGCGGGTGGCCAGCCTGGCCGCCCTGCGCCGCATGCGCATGAGCTCACCTGCGATCGCGCTTGCCCTTTCCTTGCCCGTCTCCTCGGTTACCAATGAACTCAGGCGGTTGGGCCTGAACAAGCTGTCCCGTCTGGAGCCCAAGCCGCCGGTCTTGCGCTACGAGCACCAAGCGCCTGGCGACATGGTTCACCTGGACATCAAGAAGCTGGGCCGCATCGACGGAGTGGGCCACCGCATCACCGGGGACCGTTCCAAGTGCAAACGCGGAGCCGGCTGGGAGTACCTGCACGTCTGCGTGGACGACCACAGCCGCCTGGCCTACACCGAGCTCTTGCCCGACGAGAAGGCCACCACCTCCACCAACTTCCTGCTCAGAGCCGCGGCTTGGCTCCAAGGATACGGCGTCAAGGTAAATAGGGTCCTGACCGACAACGGCAGCAGCTACCGTTCGCGCCTCTTCCTGAATGCCTGTCAGGACCTGGGGGCCAGGCCCATCAAGACCAGACCCTATACCCCGCGCACCAACGGCAAGGCCGAGCGCTTCATCCAAACCACCCTCAAGGAGTGGGCCTACAAACAGGCTTATGAGTCATCCGCCGAGAGAAAAGCCTGCCTCCCCGTTTGGCTCCATGACTACAATTACACGAGGCCGCACGCTTCCCTGAACCATAAACCACCAATCTCCAGGCTGGACAACTGTGCACAACCTGTTTGACAACTACAGCTAGGCCAGATAGCCCTTTTCCCGCCAGCGGGCCAGCACGTGGGCATAGAGCTCGGGCGACTTGGCGAAGAGGAGGCGGGGCAGGAGGAGGCGGTCCAGGCCATAGGCCAGGCGGGCGCCCAGGCCCCGCCCGCGCCGGCCCGCGATGGCGGCCACCAGCCGGTCGGCGGCCGCGGTCAGCCGGGGGCGCAGCTCCTCGGCCCCCACCCGCGCGGGGATGCCCACCCGGAAGAAGAGCCAGCCCGCCAGCCGCGCGTGCATGGTGGCTTGCAGGCCCAGCAGGCGGCGGTTGAGCGCCTTGCCGCCGGCGAAGCCCACCGAGGCGATGGCCAGCACCTGCTTGTCTTCCATGAGCAGCGGGAAGCCCAGGCGGTAGGTGATGCGCTCGTAGAAGCGCTTGTAGAGGGCGGTGACGTTGCCGTTGCGCACCGGCGACCCCACCACCAGGCCGTCGGCCGCCAGCATCCGCTCCACGATCCCGTCCATCTCGTCGGGGATGGCGCAGCGGCCGGTGCGCAGGCAATGGAAGCAACCCCGGCAGTCCTCGATCC
>JAAYZY010000032.1 GCA_012514615.1 Chloroflexota bacterium
AGCGCCGCGACCGTGGTCTTGGCCGCGGTGAAGCTGGCCGAGTACGGCGACGTCATTGCCGTACGCACTCGCTTAGGCGGTATGTTCGTCGGCACCCTGCTGCTGGCTGGCGCCACCTCCCTCCCAGAGCTGCTCACCAACATCAACGCCCTCCGCCAGGGCGTGCCCGACTTGGCCGTCGGCAGCGTTTTCGGCAGCAGCATGTTCAACATGTTCCTGCTGGGCGTGCTGGACCTGATCCATTGGCGCAAGCGCATCCTGCGCTTGGTGGCCATGAAGCACGCCCTGACGGCCAGCCTGGCCAATATGCTCATGGCTGCCGCGGTCTTCTTCATCCTGGCAGACATCTCGCTGCAGATCGGGTGGGTGGGCGTCGACAGCCTGGCGTTGATCCTGATCTACATCGCCGGCGTGCGGCTGATTCAGCGCAACAGCGGGGGGCCGTCTGCCCCTGAGCCGGACGAGGCCGAGATCGACCCGCAGATGCCCAGCCTGCTGCGGGCCGGGATCGGCTTCGCCGCGGCCAGCGGGGCGCTGGTGTTGGTGACGCCGTGCTTGGTGCGCAGCAGCGTAGCCATCGCCGAGATCACCGGCCTGAGCACCGGTTTCGTCGGCGCGCTGTTGGTGGCCATGGTCACCTCCTTGCCAGAGATGGTGACGGTGATTGCCGCCACGCGCATCGGGGCCTACGATCTGGCCGTGGGCAACCTCTTCGGCAGCAACGCGTTCAACATGCTGGTCTTGGGGCTCACCGACTTCTTTTACCTTCCGGGGCGCTTCTTGGGCAGCATCGATAGCTCCTTTGCCTTGGTCGGCCTGTTGGGCCTGCTGCTGACCACTCTGGGGCTTGTGGGCAACCTGGCCCGCTTGGAACGCCGCATCTTCTTCTTGGAGCTGGACGCGGCGATGCTGATACTGGGCTACGTGGGTGGGATGGCCCTACTCTACAGCCGCGGGATCGGGCTGTAGGGGTCGGCGCGGTTTGGGGCGCAAGGGCGGTTCCGGTATAATGCGGTGCTGTGCCCAACTCCCCCACAGGTGAGGTGTGGTGATCACGATGAGTGAAACGGCAGAGCCTTCTCCGGAGGCGTTGGCCAAAGAGGCGCAGGCCTTGGCCCTGCTGCGGGCCCAGACCGCGGTGGGGGTGGCCTTCTCTGGGGGCGTGGATAGCACCTATCTGTTGGCCCTGGCGGTGGACGCCTTGGGTCCCGGGCCTGTTCTGGCGGTGACGGCAGCCACGGAGTTCATCCGGCCGGATGAGGTAGAGCAAGCGCAGAGGCTGGCGGCCCATCTGGGCGTCCGCCATCAGGTGGCGACGGTGTCGTTGCTGCAGAACAGCGCGGTGGCCGGCAACCCGCCGGACCGCTGCTACTGGTGCAAGGCGGCGGTGGTGGAAGCGCTGGCCCGGCTGGCGGAGCGGATGCCTGGCGTGACTCTGGTCCATGGGGCCAACGGCGACGACCTGGGCGATTACCGCCCCGGCGAGCAGGCCGCCCGCGAGCGAGGGCTGTTGGCCCCCCTGCAGGCGGCCGGGCTGACCAAGCTCGAGATCCGGACCCTGGCTCGAGCGCGAGGCCTGCCCAACTGGGACCAGCCAGCGGCAGCCTGCTTGGCCACCCGCTTCCCCTACGGGGAGCCGCAGACGGCGGAGGGGCTGCGCCGCGTGGCCGAGGCTGAGGGCTTCCTACGCCAGGAGGTGGGCTTGCGGAACCTGCGGGTGCGCAGCCACGGCGCGGTGGCCCGTCTGGAGATCCCGCCGGACGACTGGTCAGCGGTGTTGGACCCGGCGCGCCGGGCCCAAGTGGTGGAGCGGCTGCGGGCGTTGGGTTTCTTGTACGTGACTCTGGACCTCATGGGGCTTCGCTCCGGGAGTATGAACGATGCGCTTAGACCATCCTGATGTGCCCTGGGCCGTGCCCGACTTCGCTCGACACCGGCGCAAGGGGATTCCGGAAGTGATCCTGGCCGATCGCAAGGCCCCCAGCCACACGGTGGAGATCGTGGCTCGCTTCCTGGAGCGCGAGGGCCGCGCGATCCTAAGCCGCGTGCCGGCAGCGCTGGAGGCCGAGCTGCAGGGGCGCTATGGGGGTGACCCGGCCGTGGAGGTGGAATGGCTGCCGGAGACGCGCGCCATGGTCCTGCGGCGGGCGGGGTTCCGCTTGCCCACCACCGGCGGACGGGTCGGCGTGTTGACTGCCGGCACCTCGGACGTGCCAGTGGCGGAAGAGGCGGCCCTGGTCTGCCGTGAGACCGGCTGCCAGGTGCGCCGCGTCTACGACGTAGGGGTGGCCGGCCTGCACCGCCTGTTCGAGCCGCTGCGCGATCTGCTGGCGGAGTTCGACGCCGATGTGCTGGTGGTGGTGGCCGGGATGGACGGCGCGCTGCCCTCGGTGGTCTCTGGCTTGGTGGATGTGCCGGTGGTGGGCATCCCGACCTCGGTGGGCTACGGCATCGGCGGCGAGGGCGTGGCCGCCCTCTACTCCATGCTGCAGACCTGCGCCCCGGGGCTGGCCGTGGTGAATATCGACAACGGAATCGGCGGGGGCGCCATGGCGGCTCTGATCGCCAACCGCGCCGCCCGCGCTCGTCTGGGGGAGGGGGTGGCCCGATGACCAAGGGACGCAAGATCGCCTACTTCGATTGCTTTTCCGGCGTCAGCGGCGACATGGTGTTGGGTGCCCTGGTGGATGCCGGCCTACCGTTCGGGCAGTTGCAGGAGGGCCTGGCCCGCCTGGGCTTGGAGGGCTATACCCTCGCTCAGCAGGCGGAGAAGCAGCATGGCCTCACCGGGACCAAGGTCCACGTGCACCTGACCGAGGACCACGACCACGGTCACGAGCACGCGCACGACCACGGTCACGAGCACGCGCACGACCACGGTCACGAGCACGCGCACGACCACGGTCACGAGCACGCGCACGACCACGG
>JAAYZY010000361.1 GCA_012514615.1 Chloroflexota bacterium
TCTTGGATGAGACCGACTACCGGTCGGCCCTCATCTTGGCTGGGAGCCGGCGCGGCGTTCGCAACGTGGCCAAGCTGCTTTCCGATGCCCACGACAGCGGTATCGTCGGCGTTGGCGCCTTCCTGGAGTACATCCGCAGCCTGCAAGCAGTGGGGGCCCGGGAAGGCGAAGCCCGCGCCCTGGCCGGCGATGCGGTGCAGATCATGTCTGTCCACGCGGCCAAGGGCCTGGAGTTCCCGGTGGTGGTGATCGGCGACGTGGGCTACAGCGTGCGCGAACGCTACGGCCCGCTGCTGGACCCTGAGCTGGGGGTGCTGCTGCCCAAGACGGGCGATGAAGATGCCCAGCCGGGAGTCTACCAGTGGGGAAAGGCGCGTCTCACGCCGCAGGAGGAGGCCGAGGCGGCGCGCCTGTTCTACGTGGCCGCCACCCGGGCGCAAGAGCGGCTCCTGCTGCATGGCTGCATGAGTCTGGGGCGAGACAACGACCCCAGCAGGTTGTCGGGCTGGCTGAAACGCTTGCTGGAGCCGGACTGCCTGGGGCTGGTCAAGCAGTCGTTGGGCGTGGACCCGGCTGGCAACCGAGCCGTGACCCTGACCCTGCAGGTGGGCCAGACGCCGGTTGCCTGTACCCTCTACGAACCGGGCTGGCTCCCGCCGCCGCGGGCCGCAGGCAGCGTGGCCGCGCCGGCGCCGGCCCCGAGCGCGTCGCTCCCGGCCATGCTCCAGCCCGTTGGGTACGGCCAGCGATGTGTGGACGAGGCGACTTGGGAACAGGATCAGCCGCAGCCGCAACGCGTCTGGCGGGTGGCCCCAACCGGGGAACACCCCCGGGCCCCGGCATGGGTGGTGGGGGCGCTGGCGCACGCCGCTTTGGCTGCCTGGCGCTTCCCCGACGCCCAGTATGCCCGTTGGGCCGAGGCGCAAGCCCGCGGCGAGGGCCTGACCGACAGCCACCAACTGCGAGACGCGGTGAACCGGAGCTGCCTTCTTCTGGAGCGCTTCCGCGCCCATCCGCTTTACGCGGAGATGACCTGTGCAGAACGGAAGCTCCATGAGGTACCCTACAGCCTGCTTCTGGCAGATGGGGTGGTGGAGAACGGTGTCATCGACGTGCTCTACTTGGCCGAGGGGCGCTGGACGGTGGTGGAGTTCAAGACGGATTACCTGAAAGACGAGGCTGACCTGCGAGAGCGATTGGGCCCGGACGGCAAGTATGGCGCGCAGGCCCGCCGCTACGTTCGGGCCGTGGAGCAGCTGCTGGGGCAGCGCCCCCGCCACGTGTTCTGCCTGCTGAACTACGGTAGCCAGGTTCGCCTGGAGGTGGACACCCCGTACGGCGTGGAAGCCGGCTTGCGACCCGCCGCCGGCCCACCGAAGGGATAGAGGGGCGCGCGTTTCATCAACGCCGTTCCCCGGAGGCGGCCGACCCCCGCCGGTGCTTGTGTTGTCGTGGTGGATAGAGTATAATCCGGCGCGGAGGGATGAGCCAATGGTGTGGAAACGGCGTGCCCGAAGACGAGGAATCGCTTGGCGGTGGCTGCGCTTGCTGCCCCACGTGCTGATGCTGCTGCTGGTGCTGGCGGCGCCGGTGGTTGGCGACGAGCCGACGCCCAGCAGGGTAGAGGTGCTGGCGGTGGAAGGGGCCATCACCCCGGTGGTGGTGGGCTACATCGAGCGCGGCATTGCTGAGGCAGAAGCCAGCGGCGCCCAGGCTCTGATCATCCAGCTTGACACGCCTGGCGGCTCGGTGGAGGTGACGCGGCGGCTGACCCGGCGCATGACCGAGGCGGAGATCCCCATCGTAGTCTACATTGCGCCTTCTGGGGCCTACGCGGCTTCGGCCGGCACCTTCGTCACCCTGGCTGCGCATGTGGCAGCCATGGCCCCTGGCACCAGCATCGGGGCGGCCAGCCCGGTCTCATCGGGCGGTGAGGAGTTGGGGGAGACCGCCCTGGAAAAGGCCATGAGCATCCTGGAAGCCGACGTCAAGGGCCTGGCCAAGCGCCGGGGCGATGCGGCTGTGGAGTGGGCTGTGGCGGCCGTGCGGGAGGCCAAGGCGTCCACCGAAGACGAGGCGCTGAGCTTGGGGATCGTCGACATCATCGCCGTCGACTTCGACGACTTGCTGGCCCAATTGGATGGGCGGGAGGTGGAGGTGCGGGGGCAGACCATCACCCTGCACACAGCTGACGCCGGCCGGAACCCCATCGCCATGACCGAGGTGGAGCGATTCTTCCACGTCATCACCGATCCCAACATCGCCTTCATCCTGATGACCCTGGGCCTCAACGGCTTGCTGTTTGAGCTCTCCAGCCCCGGCGGCTACGTGGCGGGCATCATCGGCGGCATCTGCCTGTTGCTGGGCCTGTATGCGTTGGGGGTGTTGGAGGCCAACTGGATCGGTCTGGTATTCATCATCCTGGGCTTCGGACTGTTCGTGGCAGACATCAAGGTAGCCACGGGAGGGGTGCTTACAGTGGCCGGTGTGGTTTCATTTGTGGTTGGCTCGCTGCTGCTGTTCCAGACCTCGGCCTATGCGGTCTCCCGCTCGCTGGTCTTCGGGGTGGCCGCGGCCACAGGCGCCTTCTTCGCCTTCGCCGTGGCCAAGGCGGTGGGCGCACAGCGCCGCCAGCCGACCACAGGCCTGGAGGGGATGATGGGGCGGTCGGCAGTGGCCCGTACCGAGCTGGCCCCGCGAGGCTCGGTTTTCCTTATGGGCGAATGGTGGGAAGCAGAGGCGGAAGGGGAGCCCATTGGCCAGGGTGAGACGGTGGAGGTGGTGGGGCACGAGGGCTTCCTCTTGCGGGTGCGCCGCCGCGCCGAGTAGGGCAGGCTCACTCCCAGTGGATGATCCAGACGCACAACCCAGCCAACCCCACAGTGGCTGCCACCAGGGCCAGGCGCTGCGTCCATAGCAGGGAGACGTCCCGCGAGGCCCACAGCAGCACGACCACCATGCCCAGGGCCAACACGATCCACTGAGCCATGGCAGGGTGCTCGCGCAAGTAGTCCAGCACTCTCTGCATCTCTCGCCTCCAACCGTGTCTTTGTTGGATCGTTCCGTCCGTGCTCTGACCGTCCTGGGGCGAAGGCCTGGGCCTTGCCCCGGCAGCGGCGGCGCTCAAAGCGGGCGAGTCACCCGCGTCTGACGCAGCCGCCGGGCCCAGAGCGCCTGCCCCTGGGGCGTCATCTCCTCCGCAGCCTCGCGATGGTGTCGAGGCAGGTCCTCCGGCGTCACCCGGGCGTACCCCTGGGCCTGCAGCGCCGGGCCCATGATCTCCGTATCTGGGGCAGGAAGGGCCAGCAGAGCCACCTCGCATTCCAGTTCCCCAGCAGCCGCATCCACCGCGCCCAACAGCGCGGCCAACGCCTCGTTCTGCAGCGCCGACGCCGTCTGGGCCAGGCGTAGGTCTTCCAGGCGCGCCACCAGGTTCTCGGCGCGCCAGCCCAGGCAGCCCACCAGATGGCCGTCTTGCTCAGCCAGGAAGTAGCCGCAATCTAACGAAAGACCGCCGCTTTCACCCTGCGGGCCTCGCGATCGCAGAGCGGCCAGGTAGTCGGCGGGGGTGGCGCGGCGGATGCCCACGGTCATGGCTCTGGCTGCTCGGCTTGGCGCCCGGTGACCCGCGCCCAGGCGGCTTCCAGTTGGCGGCGGGTGTCTGCCAGGGCGCCGCTGTTGTCGATGACCCAGTCGGCGCGGGCTTCCTTCTCCCTCTGGGGCGGCTGCGCGGCCATGCGCCGGCGCGCCTCCTCCGGGCTCAGGCCTCGTGTCTGCACCAGGCGTTCCACCTGCTGCTGGGCCGTAGCATGTACCACCCAGAGCTCGTCGCAGAGCTTCTCCACCATGCCGGCTTCGATGAGCTTGATCGCTTCGATGACCACCACCGGATGCGAGCCGTCCCGGGCAACCTGCTCCACCTCCTGATGCACGCTCTCGATGACGCCGGGGTGGACGATCTTTTCCAGACGGCGCAGGGCCTGCGGGTCGCTGAAGACCACAGCGCCCAGGCGCTGGCGGTCGATCTGGCCACACCCATCTAGGATCGCAGGGCCGAACGTGGCGACCACCTGATCGTAGACAGGGCCGCCGCGCCGCAGCAACGCGTGGCCGCGCCGGTCCGCGTCGATGACATAGGCGCCCAGCTCGGCCAGCATCCGCAGCACCTGGCTCTTGCCCGTGGCGATGTTGCCGGTCAGGCCGATGACGTAGGGTCGGCGGGGCAGGGGGGGCGGCTCACTGATCATCGACGCCCTCGCCTTGCATGGCCAGCAGAGTGTCGGCGGCTTGGGCCCAGCGGTCTTCAGCCTGCAGGCGCGCCGCTTCCACCTCCTGCCGCTCTTGAGCCAAGGCGCGGATGCGCTCCGGGTCGGCAACCAGAGCGGCTTCGGCCAGGGCGGCGTCCAGCGCCTCCAGCCGTTGGCCCAGGCGAGCCGCCTCAGCCTCCAGCGTGTCCACTGCCTGCTGCTGGCGCGCCTGCTGCGCCCGTTCGCGGCGCCGTTCCCGGGCGGCGGCGCGGGGGTCGGGGGCCGCGGCCTTCTCGTTGCGGCTTGGGGCGGCCTGCTCTTGCGTTCTTGCCTCGCGGAACTCCTGGTACGTCCCATTGAAGGCGACGAGTTCGCCCTCCTCCAGCCACCAGATCACGTCGGCCAGGCTGTCGACGAAGTAGCGGTCGTGGCTCACGAACAGGATGGTGCCGTTGAACTCGCTGAGCACGGCCTCCAGCACTTCCCGAGAGGCGATGTCCAGGTGCGTGGTCGGTTCGTCCAGGATGAGCAGGTTGGCGCCGCGCAGGGCCAGGCGCGCCAGGGCAACCCGGCTTCGTTCGCCCCCGCTCAGGTCGCCCACGAGCTTGAAGACGTCGTCGCCGGAGAAGAGGTAGCGGCCCAAGAAGGTGCGCGCCTCGCTGAGAGGCAGGTTCCTGATCTCCAGCAGGCTGTCCAGCACGCGGTCGCCCAAGCGCAGATCGGTGTGGCCTTGGGGCGCGTAGCCGATGAGGACATTGGCCCCCACGCGGAAGCGGCCGCTCA
>JAAYZY010000362.1 GCA_012514615.1 Chloroflexota bacterium
CCTGCGGCCGCTGCTGGTACAGCGCCCAATACGAGCGCCCCAGCACGGTGCGGATCTCCCGCAACGCCGCCACGTCGTACCGGGCCGGGCAGAGCGCCTCACCCACCGCCCGCCCCAGTACGTCGCCCTCTTCGGCCTCCGCCGGCAGGCTCAGCGCCTCCCAGTTGGGGCCATCCTCACTCCGCAGGATTCGCCCGGCCAGATCGTCTTCGTGCCAGCGGGTCATGATCAGGATCGCCGCCCCACCCGGCTCCAGGCGGGTGTACAGGTCGTCGGTATACCAGTCGAAGACCCGCTCCCGGTACGCCTCGCTGTTGGCCTCCTCCCGGCTCTTCACCGGGTCGTCGATGACGATCAGGTCGCCGCCCTGGCCGGTGATGCCGCCGCCTACGCCCACGGCCCGCAGCGAACCGCCGCGGGCCAGCTCCCAATCCTCCACGGCGCTGCGCTCCGGGGAGAGGCGGAGGCCCGCCCCCTGGGCCACCCGCCGGGCCTTGCGGCTGAACTTGTTGGCCAAGGTCTGGTTGTAGGCCCCCACGATGACCCGCAGCCCCGGCTCGTGGGCCAGGCGCCAGACGGGGTAGCGCACCGTCACCAGCTCACTCTTGCCGTGCCTGGGCGGCAGGAACAGCATCAACCGCCGGCACTCGCCCCGGGTCACCGCCTGCAGGCGCCCGCGGAGGAGCCGCTGGTACGGCCAGTCCCATTCCCAGCCCGCCGGGCTGTTCCGCACCAGCCAGTCGCCGAAGCCGTCACCCCAGCGGCGCCTCAGTTCCAGCGTCAGCGCCTGCACCTTGGCGCGCTCGCGCGGCGTCCAGTAGACTGTAGAGCTCCCCGAACAACTCAGCATCGCTCATCCCCTGCAGCGGCTCCCCGGCCGTGGTCACGTCGGCCTGCACGTACTCCGTCGGCTTGCCGATGAGGTAGTCCGACAGCCAGCGCCGGGCCCGGTCGTCGCCAGCCTTGGCGTCGGCCACCGCCCGGTCCACGATGGCCCGCCAGTCGTCCAGCTTGACCCGCCTGGTCAGGGCCTGCAGGTACCGCTCTTCGGCTGTCCGCCGCCCTCGGCCTGGGCCCCCGGGGTTCCCCGGCAGGAACTGGCCTGTCTTCGGATCCCTGGTCACCGCACACACCCCCACAACGCAAAAAAACGGGCGGCAAGTCCTAAAGTAGGACTCTCCGCCCGTTTCATGGGTCTAGAGTCGGTCAGCTATTCGCTTGGCTTGAACCGGTCCACGGCCATCGTCGTCAGTCGTCCTGATTGGACTCGGCCGTTTGCCATGTCGAGCTCGATGGTCAGCTTGCCGAACGCTGGCGGGTCGCCGCGGGCGTTTCGCCTCAGCAGCTCCACGACGGCTTGCGCCACGTGGCCCCAGCGCTCGTCGCTGTCGTCTGTCAGTATATCACTGCTCTGCGCAAGTGTCAAGGAATTCCCTCCGCGCCCACAAGATGCCCACCTTCCAGACGATCTCCAGCGCCGCCCCCAGGCCCATGCGCCCCGTCTCCACGTGGAGGAACTCCACCAGGCGCTCCACCGCCGCCTGCTCGTCTGGCGGCAGGGCCTGCAGGCGCTCCCAGGCCTGCGCCGCCGGGCTGCCGGCTTTGGGCGGGTTCTTGCGCAGGTATTCAGCCAGCATGTTGACACCGCCCACACAGCCAGGCGTCATGCCGCTCGCTGAGGCAACGCCAGCGGCGGCCTGGGGGCGCCTCGCTGCAGCGAGCCACCACCCTCATGGTGTAGCAGCCGCACCCCTCACAGCGCACCAGGAGGTCGAGCAGACGTTCGCGGCGGGTATCAACGGTGGCTGTGGTCACCGCCGCACCTCC
>JAAYZY010000363.1 GCA_012514615.1 Chloroflexota bacterium
ACCGTGAGCAACGCCGGGCCGAACAGGATGATGAAAATGGCCGGGAAGATGAGGAAGGCCAGCGGAATCAGCATCTTCACCGGCGCCTTCTGCGCCGTCTCTTCCGCTCGTTGGCGGCGCTTGATGCGCATCTGCTCCGACTGAATGCGCATGACTCGGGAGATGCTGACGCCCAACTGATCGGCTTGGATGATGGCGGCCACGAAGCTGGTGAGGTCGGGGACGTCGGCCCGCTCAGCCATGTCTCGCAGCGCCTCCCGTCGGGACTTCCCCATGCGCATCTCCGATAGCGTGCGGCTGAAGGCTCGGGAGAGTTCGTTGTCCCACTTCTCCACCACCTTGGCCATGGCCGCGTCGAAGCCCAGGCCGGCCTCGATGCCGATGGTCAGCAGGTCCAGCACGTCCGGCAGGCTGCGTACGATCTCCTTCTGGCGGGCTTTGATGCGCCCCCCTACCCACATGGTGGGCAGGTAGAACCCCAGCATGCCGGCCACTCCGGTCATGAGGAACCGCATGGCGATGGGGCTATTGGTGAGGGTGAACAGGCCGAAGAGCATGCCGGCCAGCAGGATTCCGGCGAGTCCGCGGATGCCCAGGAACTCGGTGGGCCCCCAGTTGTTGGGGTTGCCGGCCATCTCCAACGTGCGCCGCGTCTTCTCCAGGTTGCGCTGGGGGGCCAGGCGCGTCAACAGGTTGGCGATGCCGTGGAGCATCGGGTCAATGACCCGCTCGCTGAACGGGCGCGAGAGCTCGATCTCCTCCAGCGTCAGCGGCCGCCCGCCGTACTCCAGCAACCGCTCCTGCACCTGGTCGGCAGGCCGGGGCGCTGCGATGCCAGCGAAGATCAGCAAGATGGCCAGACCCGCCAACACCGGAACAACAATCATGAGGATCGTCATGGAGCGAGACCTCCATCCCCCTGATGGGATTATACCTCGATGGCGATGATGCGGCGAATCGCCATATACCCCAACACAACCACCATGGCGGCGGTGCCCAACATGATCCAGCCGCACGTCTCTTCGAACATCTGGCCCATGTAGTCGGAGCTGAGCAGGTACATGATCAGCCCCAGAGCTATGGGCAGAAGGCTGATGATGTTGGCCGAGAGCATCTGCATGGAGGTGAGCACGCGGATCTCGCCTTCGATGCGCACCCGCTCGCGGATGGTGTAGCTGATGGTGTCCAGGATCTCGGCCAGGTTGCCGCCAACCTCGTGCTGCACCTTCACGGCCGTGATCATCAGGTCCAGGTCGTCGCTCTGGATGCGCCGCAGCATGTTATCCAAGGCCTGGTTCATGGAGATGCCCAGGCCGACTTCCTGAACGACGCGACCGAACTCCACGGAGATGGGCGGCGGCATCTCCCGCGACACGGTCTCCATGGCTTGCATCTGGCTGTAGCCTGAGCGCAGGCCGTTCACCAGCAGGTTGATGCCGTCGCTGAGCTGCTCATTGAAACGCTTGCGCCGGTTCCCCTGTCGCTTGTGGACGAAGAACTTGGGCAGGTACGAGCCGACTACGCCGAACCCGATGGCGGCGAAAGGGGAGCGGTAGAGCAGGTAACCCAAAAGGAAACCAACCAGGGCGGCCAACACGTTGAGCACCACAAACTCCGAGACGGTGAGCTTCAGGTCGGCGCGGGCCAGCTCCCGCGCCGTGTTGGCGGCGAAGCTCTTGTTGGAGAGCGCCTTATCCAGCTTGGCCCCGATGGGCGAGCCGCCCTTTGCCTTGACGGTCTCCGCCTCATTGCTGCGCGAAGCGTAGCGCCCCAGACGATCATCCACCCTTTGGTCTTTGGCGCCGAGGCTGCGGCCCAGGCCCAGAAAGACCAAGAACAAAGACAGCCCTGCCAGCGCGGGCACGACAACTGCGGCTGGATTCATGGCACGTGCTCCTCCCCGCACTCCTCCTCACTTGGTGCGGCGTCTGCTCGACCCGGCTACCGAAAGCGGACGTTGATGCCGAAGATGTCGGGCGGCAAGTAAATGTTGGCGGCCTCCAGGCGCGGCATGAACTTGGGCCGCAGGCCGGTGGGCTTGAGCCGACCGACGATCTTGCCTTCTTCCATCCCTGTCTGCTCAAAGGCGAAGATGTCGGAAAGGACGATGACGTCCCCTTCCATGCCCTGCACCTCGCTGATGTTGACGATCTTGCGCGTGCCGTCCCTCATGCGCTCCTGGTGCACGATGACATCCAGCGCTGAGGCGATCTGCTCGCGGATGGCCCGCAGTGGCAGGTCCATACCGGCCATCAGGCACATGGTCTCCAGGCGGGAAAGGGTGTCGCGCGGGCTGTTGGAGTGGGCCGTGGTCATGGACCCATCGTGGCCGGTGTTCATAGCCTGGAGCATGTCCAGGGCCTCGCCAGAACGCACCTCGCCGACGACGATGCGGTCGGGGCGCATACGCAAGGAGTTGACCACCAGGTCACGGATCGGCACCGCCCCCTTGCCTTCAATGTTGGCCGGTCGCGACTCCATGGTCACCACGTGTTCCTGGCGCAGTTGGAGCTCGGCTGCGTTCTCGATGGTGATGATCCGCTCGTTGTCCGGGATGAAGCCGGATAGGATGTTCAGCAAGGTGGTCTTGCCCGAGCCGGTGCCGCCAGAGACCACCACGTTGAGCCGCCCGATGACGCACGACTTGAGGAACTCCAGCGCCTCCGCGGAGACGGAGCCCCACTCCACCAGGTTCTCGGCGGTGATGGGGATGCGAGCGAACTTCCGCACCGTGAGTGTGGGACCCACCAGGGCGATGGGCGGGATGACCGCGTTGACGCGGGAGCCGTCGGGCAGGCGGGCGTCCACCATGGGCGAGCTCTCGTCGATGCGGCGGCCCAGGGGCGAGACGATGCGGTCGATAATGCGCAGGAGGTGGTCGTCATCCTCGAAGACCACCTCTGCGCGCTCCAGACGGCCCGAACGCTCCACGTACACCTTCTTGGGGCCGTTGACCATGATCTCTGTGACGGTGTCGTCGGCCAGCAGCGACTGCAGCGGCCCGAAGCCCAGGATCTCCGCCACGATCTGCTCGAACAACCGCTGACGCTCTGAGCGACTGAGGATGATACTCTCCTCAGTGAGCATGGCCTGGAACAGCTCTTCGATGTTCCGCCGCAGCTCGCTGTTCTCGGCCAGGTCAGCGTGGGGGTCAAGCTCGGAGATGAGCCGTTCCTGAATGCGGTTCTTGAGCTGGGTGTAGTTGTCGTGTGATGTGGTGGCGGCCGTCTCGCGCCGCACCCGGATCTCGTCCAAACGAGTGGGCGCTTGAATCGGTTGCTGGGACTTCTCGATGCGTTTGAGCAACGACATGGTCTCTCCTCACATGCCTCGATGTGGTGCGTCTAGCCAAACAGCCGGGTCAGCAAACCGGTGTGGCCGCTCCCGGCGCCCTCCTTCTCCGTCGGTGCGGGCTGCTCAGCCGTGGCGAAATTGCTATGGATGCGGTCGGCCAAGGCGGTGATGGCCTGGGCGACTGGGCTACCCCGATGCGAGACGACCAGAGGCACGCCTTGGTTCGCGGCCACGAAGACCACGCGCTCATCGCTGGGGATGGCCGCGGCGATGGGGTGCTTGATGCTGCTCTCGATATCCATGGCACGGATGGCGCCCCGGCGGTCGGCCTGGTTGACCACCAACCAGATCTTCTCCGGGGGGTAGTCCAGGGCATCGGCCACATCGAAGAAGACCTTGGCGTTCTTCAGGGCCGGCACCTCCGGGGTGGCCAGCAGCAGGATCTGGTCGGCCACGTCCAGGATGTTCAGGGTCAGGTCTTGAATGGACGTCCACGTGTCCACCACGACGTAACGGAACATGCGGCGCATCTGCTCCAGAATGGCCTTCATGTGCTCCGGGTGCACCATGTCGGCCATCTCCGGCCGGGGCGGGGCCAGCAGCACTTTGACCCCAGAAGGGTGCGGCACAAGAACGCTGCTGATCAGGTCGGCGTCCAGATCATCCATCTTGGTGGCCAGGTCAGCCACCGTGCGGCTGGCCTGGAGGTTGAGCAGGACGTCCAGGCCGCCGAATTGCAGGTTGCCATCCACCAGGACGACCTTGTCTTTGGCGGCCTCGTGCAGGGCGATGGCCAGGTTGGCCGTGATGGTGCTGGTGCCCACGCCTCCCTTGGGGCCGAACACGCTGATGACGTGGCCCAACGAAGGTGATCGCTGGCTGCTCTTGACTTTGTGCGCCTCGGCGCCCGGCTCAGGGGGGGGCGGGGCTACCGGCAGCGGAGGGGTCAGGGCGTGGACCCGGCGGATGCTGGAGACGAGTTCCTCGCTGGAGAACGGCTTGATGAGGAACTCCCGCGCCCCGGCGAGCATGGAGCGGCGGAGGTAGTCTGCCTCTCCCTGCACCGACATCATGATCACCTGCCCGCCCCGCGCTTCCCGGATGATCGTCTCGCTGGCCGTGATGCCGTCCATGCCGGGCATGTTGATGTCCATCAGGACGATGTTGGGCTGAAGCTCCCGGGCCAGGCTAACCGCTTCCTCGCCGCTGGAGGCCATGCCCACGATCTCGAGATCCTGCTCGAAGTAGAGCAGCTTACGCAGGTTCTCCCTCGTCTCCGGGATGTCGTCGGCGATGAGGATCTTGATTTTGTCCTTGTTGTTCTCGTTCATGCCAATCCCCTTGCGCGGTCTCTCGCCTGTCTAGTCGAGCCTACTGGCCATCTGCCGGCGCTGACCCCTGCAGGGTGTAAGGCTGCTTGGGTGGCGGTGTGATGTCGAATCGCCGCATGATGTAGTCCAGCGTCACCGATTCGGTGGTGACCAGGCTGCGGTCGTCCCGGGCCCGCAGGGCCAGGTCGATGACCGCGCCGCTTTCCCGTAGGAACTTCAGCACCAGGGCGTCCTGCTGATCCAACAGCACGGTGATGATGTCGGGGCCCTTGGGCGTCGGCGTGGCCTGCCCGCTGGCCTGTTGCTGCTTCTCCTCCTTGGGCTCGGGCTCCGCCCCAGGGATGCCGGTGTTCCAGTCCCCCACCTTCAGGATCTCCACGTTCTGCAGGGTGAGTTGGACCACCTGCCGAGGCTCCTGCTTCCCGATGATCGTCCCCTGGGCGCCCACGCGCTCCACCGGCTGCTTCACCTGGCTCTCCATGTCCAGATCCACCAGGTTGACGGTGATGAGCACGTCCACGAAGTCGCCGGCTTGGATGGCGTAGGCCACGCTGGAGATGCGGTTGACCGGGAACGCCACGGCCACCATGCCTTCGGGGATCATCCAGGAGGCGTGTGTGCCCTGGAGCATCATGTCGTCTTTGCCGATGAGCATCTGCTGTTGCAGCACCTGTCCCTGGTAGATGGGCGCGCTGGCCAGCTTGCCGGCCGTCTCCGCCTGGTTGAGGATGGCGCCGGGCGGGATCTGATCCTGGGGCCAGTCGGTCATGGTGATGGTCTCTGGCAGGATGGGCTGGCCGGCGCCGATGTTCTGCACGGCGACCACCACCCGCTTGGTGGGGGTCTCCTGCTGAACCGAGGGGGCGTTCTGGGGCTGGTTGAGGAGCAGAAAGGCCCCGAACGCAGTGACCAAGGCCAAGACTAGGCCCAGTATGATGAAAATCCGTCCACGACGCATGTCTGCCTCCTCGTCCTCTTGCCCTTGCCCTGCTAACGGCTGCGCGTCCGGGACTGGACGGCGGGGGCTGCTCCGAGCCGTCCAGTCCGCCGGCGCATCCCTCCTGTCCGGAGGGCTGGGTGTCAGATTGGCCCTCCCGGCTGCGAGCAGGCGACCGGCTCGGCAACTGTGGGGGCTAAGGGTGCTTCTGTTCCTGGCTGGGAGATCGAGGAGATGCAGTGAGGCGACCCATGCCGTTGGCAAGGGCTGGCTCCCGGTTCTTCCACAGAACCGTGATGGTCTCGTCTCGTCCCCCAGAGAGACTATTTGGTTGCTCCCCGCCCGTGGCCCTCAAACTGCGGCAGCTCGGGGACCACGGGCGATTGTGGCCTGGCGCTACCAGGCCGATTCCACCTTGATGCCGCTCAAGATCGCCTCATCGGCTCGTCGGGAGAGCAGGATGTCGATCTGCCCATCGGTGACTTCGGTTGCGTAGGTGGCGCTCCAGGCAGTGTCGTGACCGGCCAGGGCGAAGAGATCTAGGTTGGCCCCGACCACAGCGCCGTTCACGGTGACATCGAAGCGTCGCGTGTCGCTTTGAGCGTAGACCGGCTCGACGAACTGCAGGCTCACCCGGTAGGCTCCGTTGGGCACGTCGAAGCGGTAGCTGAGCGAAGTGCCGGTGCGGAAGGAGCGGTACAGGGCGTCATCGTCGGTGTTGGCGATCGGGTCCGTAGTGCCGGGGTCCTGGGCGACGCCGGCGCTGCCCACGTACCCCCAGCCCCCGGCCAGGTAGGCCTTGTCTGCGGCCCAGGTGTGGCCGCTCTGGTCGGTGAAGGCGGATGCTGACCCCACATTGACTCGCTGTGCGTATGCCGGTGCGGGCGTGGTCGTGGCCGTCTCTGTAGGCGTCGCGCCCCCGGCCTCGGTGGGTGTGCTTGTGGCGGTGGGCGTCGTGGTGAATGTCGGCGTGGTGGTGAAGGTTGGCGTGGCCGTGGGGACCACGTCGCACGGCACCACCGGCCGCACCAGCGTGCAGCCTGTCCGTCGCAGCTCGATCAGGTCGATGCGGGCCCCGTCTTCACGGCTGGCCACAACCAGCACGTGGCTGCCCGCCGCCAGATCCCACGAAGAGCCCACCTGCACCCAGGTGTAGCCGGAGCTCACCGGGATGTTCTGCAACACCTCGTTGCCATCCACCCGGACGTAGAACGAGTCGGCGTAGTAGTCTGGGGCATGCACCCGCATCCACAGGGTGTAGCTGCCCGGGGCCGAGACCGTGAACGGGTACTGCACCGAACCGGCGTTGTCGCCGCTGCCGGCCGGCGCATGGGCGAAGGCGCAGCGGGAAGCGCTGCCCTCGTGGCTCACGGTCATGGGCGCGGTGAAGGCGCCGTTCTCGGCTTCCCACACGAAGCCCTCGCAGCCTGGCACGTCCGTGGGCGTCAGGGTCTGGGTGGGCGTGCCGATCGCGGTGGGCTCCGAAGTGGGGGTGTCGGTGGGGGGCGTGGCCGACGGCTGGACCGGCCAGGTTGCCGTGGGGGTGCGGGTTGGCGTGGGCGAGCCCATGGGCTCCAGCGCCGTGGGGTCGATCTCGCACTGGGGTTCGTCGGTGGTGAGGTAGATGTCTGTGTAGTACGACTTGCCCTCGTGGACATACCAGTTGATGGTGGCTGGCTGGC
>JAAYZY010000364.1 GCA_012514615.1 Chloroflexota bacterium
GGGGCATCTGGCCTGCCTTGGGCCGCCTGGCCCAGGCCAGGGGGGCCGACGTGGTGCACATCCAGTATCAGGCCGCAGCCTACGCCCTGCACCCGGCCATCAACCTGCTGCCTTGGTGGCTTCGGCTGACGCGCCCGCGGCTGCGCACCGTGGTCACCTTCCACGACCTGCGGGTGCCCTACCTCTTCCCCAAGGCGGGGCCCCTGCGCTGGGGCAGCATCTTGGCCTTGGCCGTTGGCTGCCACGGCGCCATCCTCACCAACGTTGAAGACGACGACCGCCTGGCCCGCTACGGAGGACGCATACAGCGCTTCCGCATCCCCATCGGGGTGAACATCCCGCGGCTGTCGGACCCCACCTTCCACCGCGAGGCCCAGCGGGCGCGCTGGGGCGTCGCCCCGGAGACCCTGCTGCTTTGCCACTTCGGCTTCCTGAACGAAAGCAAGGGGTTCGAAGACCTGGTGGATGCGCTAGCGCTGATCCAGACGCAGGACCACGCCCATCCCCTGCGCCTGCTGGTCATCGGCGGGGTGGCTGGCAGCAGCGACCCCACGAACGTGCGGTTCATCGAACGGATCAGACAGCGCATCGCCGACCGAGGGTTGGAGCACCTCATCGCCTGGACGGGCTACGTCTCCGAAGAGGAAGCCTCGGCCAACCTCCTTTGCAGCGACTTGGCCGTGCTGCCGTACCGAGACGGCGCCTCGTTCCGGCGGGGCACCCTGCTGGTGGCCCTGACCCACGGCCTCCCCACGGTCACCACCACGCCAGCCGTGCGCACGCCGGAGCTGCGCCATGGCGAGAACGTCTGGCTGGCGCCGGCGCGCCAGCCTACGGCCCTGGCCGAGGCCATCGCCCAACTGGCCGCACAACCGCAGTTGCGCGCCCGGCTGGGGGCCCAAGCCAACCAGCTGGGGGTGCTCTTCCGTTGGGAGACCATCGCCCAACGCACTCAGGAGGCCTACCGTGAAGTCCTCGCTCGGTAGGCTTTGGGGCAGCGACCGCCCCCTGGTCTTCTTGCTGCTGGTCTTCGCCCTGTTGGCCAGCTTCTACAGCGTGACCACGCCGGTGTTCGAGGCTCCCGACGTGATCCAGCACTTCCATTACATCGAGCACCTGAAGGCGCAGCAGCGCCTGCCGGTGCAAGGCCCAGATGGGGCAGGCACCTGGGAGCAGGAGGGCAGCCAACCGCCTCTCTACTACCTGCTGGGCGCCATCCTCACCGCTCCAGTCGACACCCGTGACCTGGACGCCGTGCTCTGGCTCAACCCCCAGGCCAACATCGGCAACCCGCTGCAGCCGGGCAACAAGAACCGCTTGATCCACAGGCCCCAAGAGCAGTTCCCCTACCGTGGATCGGTGTTAGCGATCCACCTGGTGCGCTGGCTTTCGGTGCTGCTGGCCACTGGGGCCATCTTCTGCACCTTTCAGCTGGCCCGGGAGATCATCTCCAACCAGACCGGCCTGGCTCTGGTGGCGGCTGGGCTCACCGCATTCAACCCGCAGTTCTGCTTCATCGCCGGGGCGGTGAGCAACGACAACCTGGTGACCTTCCTAGCCGCCCTCAGCCTGTGGCTCACGGCGCGCTACCTGCTGGGCCGCACCACTCCGCGGGAGATGTGGGTCTGGGCGGCGGCTGTGGCCCTGGCCAGCCTGGCCAAGGTGAGCGGACTGGCCCTGTTGCCCCTGGCCGGCTGCGCCATGCTGGCCCGAGCCATCCACGAACGCTCGCCGCAGCGCTTCTGGCGAGACGGGCTGCAGATGGTGGGCGTCTGGCTGGTCGTGGCCGGTTGGTGGTACGCCCGCAACTGGCTGCTCTACGGAGAACCGACCGGCACCCACACCATGGCAGCCATCGCTGGTGAACGTCCCTTCCCCCTGACCAGGGCGAACCTCAGGCGGGAGCTGCAGGGCCTGCGCCTCTCCTACTTCGGCGTCTTCGGCTGGTTCAACATCCTGGGCTGGCCCTGGCTCTCCCGCGTCTTCGACGTGGCTGGCAGCCTCACCGCCGTGGGGCTGGCCTTCACCGCGCTGCGCTCGTGGCGCAAGCTGTGGCAGCCCCGTGGGCTCGCCCTGCTCATCCTCAGCGTCTGGGGCTTCCTGCTGCTGGCTTCCCTGCTGCGCTGGACCTCCATCACGCCAGGGTCGCAGGGACGGCTGCTCTTCCCGGCCAGTCCGGCCCTGGCCATTCTGTTCGTCATGGGCTGGAAGCACCTGCCCCTGTTAGGCCGCACCCGCTGGCCCCTGACCCTGCTGCTGGGCGGGATGGCGCTTCTGGCCTTGCTCACGCCGGTCATCTACATCCGCCCGGCATACCAGCCGCCCCGCACCCTCACGGAAGCGGAGATCCCAGACGCCGCCCGCCGACCACCCCTCTACCACGCCAACGCCATCCGCCTGCTGGGCTGTGAGGTGCAGCCCCAGGTGGCCCACCCGGGCCAGACGGTGGAGGTCACCTTCTACTGGCAAGCCCTTAGGCCCATGGAGTACGACTACAACCTCTTCATCCGCATCCTGGGCTTCCGGGAACAGGTGATCGCCCAGGTCGATACCTACCCCGGGGCTGGCACCTGGCCCACCAGCCTGTGGCAGCCCGGCCAGGTCATCGAGGACCGCTACACCCTCACCGTGTCGCCCAGCGCCCGCACCCCTGTGCTGGCCCAGGTCGATTTCGGCTTCTACGACCTGGAAACCATGGTGGGGCTGCCCAGCCTTGACGAAAGCGGCGCGCCGGCCAGCAGCCTGGTGGCGCCCGTTCGCGTCGTGTCACGTCAGGGCCAGGCCGAACCAGATGGCCCGGCACTCTATACTATGGGGGGCGAGATCGCTCTGGTGAGCTACGAGGTACAGCCCACCACCCTGCACCCAGGCGAGACGATCCTCGTCACCCTCACCTGGCGGGCCATCGCGCCGGTCTCGCGGGACTACACCGCGTTCCTTCACCTGGTCTCCGACGGGAAGGTCATCGCCCAGCAGGACCGCCCGCCCATCTCGGGCTACTACCCCACCTCCGCGTGGGCCCCGGGCGAAGGGGTCACCGACCGCATCCGTGTCTTGGTGGGCCGAGGGGTGGTCCCGGGCACCTATCCCCTCTACTTCGGCTTCTACCTCCTGGAGGACCAGTCTCGCCTGCACGTCGCCGACCTCGACGGCCGCGGCGTCGGCAGCCAGATCCTCCTGGGGGAGATCACCGTGGAAGGGCAGTAGCGCCCCCACCCTCACTCCGAAAGACCGGGTTCTGGCAAAGATGCCCGGCCCTGCCCCGCCATGGCCAAGACCCCATCCTCCGTCGCAGCGCCATCCCGCGCTTGACTAGTTGCAGAAGTTTGCATATAATAGTCTCACGCCTTGCTGACACAGGGCCATTCCCTTGGCCGCCCACTCAGGGCGACCGCCAAGGAGATCACCATGGTCGACAGCTTGAAATGGGCCCTGCCGCTTCTGCAATCCGGTTGGCTCAGTCTGCTGGATTACCTGGCCGCGCACGTGTTGCTCTGCCTGGTGCCGGCCTTCTTCATCGCTGGCGCACTCACGGCGCTAATCCCCAAAGAAGCTGTCACCCGTTA
>JAAYZY010000365.1 GCA_012514615.1 Chloroflexota bacterium
AACGCCGCGCCTTTTTGGTGGCCGGGTGCATCCCTGCTGGCGTGGCCGGGGTGTGGGAACCGCCCTGCTGCGCTGGATGGAAGCCCAGGCCGGCCAGCGCTTTGCCGAGGCCGGCGAGGCGCGCCCAGGCGTCCTGCGGGCCGACTTCTACGATGGGGGCCCCAACGCCATCGCCCTCTTGCAGTCGCAGGGCTTCCGCTTCGCCCATGCTGAAGACGAGCTGGTCTACAACTTGGCCCGGCCGATCCCCGACCTCGCCCTGCCGCCCGGGTTCACCTACGCCCCCGGAATGGGGATACAGCCGCGGCGTTCCACCGTGTCTATGCCGACGCGTTTTGCACTCGGCCTGGGGGGCAAGTGTGGGATAGGGCAGCATGGCAGGCGTTCTTTGCCCAGGGGGAGAGCTTCCGCCCAGCGCTCTCGCTGCTGCTGCGGGACGGGCCGGAGCCGGTGGCTTACGCCGTGTGCGATGTGGAGGGCGCGGAGGGCCAGGTGGTGCAGATGGGCGTGCGACCGGCCTGGCGGAGGCGGGGGCTGGCCGGCTAACCGAAACGCTGCGCCGCTTCCGCGCCGCTGGCGTCCAGAGCGCCCTCATCATGGTCAACGCCGACAACCCCGCTGCCCGGCGCATCTACGAGCGCGTGGGCTTCATCTTGGCCCGCCGCCGCACCAGCTACCAGAAACCGGCTCCGCACGGACAGCCAGCGAAGGCACCACGCGGAACCTGAGGAGGACCCCATGACCGAGCACGCAGACCTGTTGGTCGCCCACGCGCACCTGTTCACCATGCAGGGGGCTGGCGTGGGCTACATGGCCGACGGCGCCGTGGCCGTGCAAGGCTCACGCATCGCCGCAGTCGGTCCCACCAAGGACCTCACCGACCGCTTCCGGGCCGCCGAGACCCTGGACGCCGCTGGCTGCGCCGTGCTGCCCGGCCTCATCGACGCGCACATGCACACCCCTTGGGCGGTGGTGCGCGGGGTGGCCCAGGATGTGCACCACTGGATGCAGCTGGCCCTGGCCCCCTACGCCCGCCACCTGACGCCGGCGGCCTCCCTGGCCGGCACTCGCCTCAACGTGGCAGAGGCGCTGCGGGCGGGCACTACCACCTTTGGCGACTACGCCCACCCCACCCTCGGCTGGGCCGAGGTCTTCGCCCAAGCGGGGGTGCGAGCCCGGCTCACACCCACCATCAACGCCTTGCCCCCTGGCGGCATGGCCGGCTGGCGGGTGGGCGACCTCTACCCCCTGGACGATACGGCCGGCGAAGCAGCCATCGCCGCGGCGCTGGAGTTCGCCCGGGCCTGGCACGGCGCGGCCCATGGCCGCATCACCGTCATGCTGGGGCCGCAGGGGCCCGACATGATCTCACGCCAGCAGCTCCTGCAGATCAAGCGTCTGGCCCAGCGCGAGGGCCTGATGATCCACATGCACGTGGCCCAGGGCGATCGGGAGATCGATCAGATGCTTCAGCGCTTCGGCCAGCGCACCCCGGCCTACCTGGAGAACTTGGGCTACCTGGACGGGCAACTGCTGGCCGTGCACCTCACCGAGGCCACCGACGACGAGACGGCGCTCATTGCCCGGCGGGGCGCCCACATGGTGGTCTGTTCCGGCAGCATCGGCGTCATCGACGGTATCGTCCCGCCAGCCCACGCCTTCCGCCAGGCCGGCGGCCCGGTGGCCCTGGGCAGCGACCAGGCCAGCGGCAACAACTGCAACAACATCTTCAACGAGATGAAGCTCACAGCCCTGTTCAACAAGATCCGCTTCCGCGACCCCACCGTCCTACCGGCCTGGGAAGTGCTGCGCATGGCCACGGTCGAAGGGGCGCAGGCCGTGGGCCTGGGCCACGAGATCGGCTCGCTGGAGCCGGGCAAGCAGGCTGACCTCATCGTGGTGGACCTGGGCCAACCCAACCTCTCGCCGGTGCTGGACGCGCCGGTGCGCAACATCGTGCCCAACCTGGTCTACGCCGGCAGC
>JAAYZY010000003.1 GCA_012514615.1 Chloroflexota bacterium
AGCTCCTGATAGGCGCGGGGGTTGCGCCGCCGAAAACGGTCGGCCACCCGCTGGCGGAAGCTGTCGCTGAAGCTGGTCATCTCTCTCCAGGCGTATTCGTGGGCGATGACCGGGGCGTCAAAGTGCTGGTTGCCCAGGCAGTGGGCCCGGTGATGGTCGGTGTTGATGATGTAGCGCACCGGCTTGTTGTTGCGCTCGGCGATGATCTTGGCCCACTCGCGAGCTTCTGCCGGCACCAGCGGCGTGTCGATGAGCACCGGGCCTTCGCTGGTGAGGACAGCCCCTAGGTTAGCCCCCGCCTCGGCTACCACCGCCAACACGTTGGGCGCGATCTCGTGTACAGCCCCCTCAAACATGGCCTATCCCTCCCCTGGCGCCCGTCATGGGGCGTTCTTCTCTTGCAGACGGCTCCTTGCAGCCTCCAGCGCAGCCTCCAGGCGGTCGCTGGGCAGGCCGCCGCCCTGCGCCAGGCGCGGGTTGCCGCCGCCCTTGCCGCCCAGGGCGCTGGTCACTTCTCGCAGCAGTGTGCCCATGTGCGCAGTGACGTCTTCAGAACAAGCGAAGACCATCTGGCTTCGCTCGCCGGCCGTGCCCAACAGGGCCACCACGCTGGGCCCTTCGGTGAGGCGCTGGGCCAGCCACTTGGCGGCGGCGCTCTGGCCTTCGGGCAGGATGTGGCGCACCACCCGCCAGGGGCCGGCCGTGGCGGCTTGGGCCAAGAGCGCTTCGGCCCGGTAGGCTAGCAGCTCGTCTTGCAGGGCGCGGGCGTCGCGGCGGGCGGCGCGCACCTCTTCTTGCAGGCGCTCCACGGCCGCTGGCAGCTCGTCCAGGCCCACGGTTAGGGATGCCATGAGGCTGTTGGTCAGCCGCACCCTCCCACGGTGGTCGGCGGCGGCTCGGGCCCCACACAGGAAGTGGATGCGCGAGTCGGCGCCGCGGTGCTCTACCCGGGTGATGGCCACTGCCCCCACCTCGCCGCTGCGCCGCACGTGGGTGCCGCCGCAGGCCGACCAGTCGAACCGTTCCACCTGCACCACGCGGACCTCCCCGCTGACCGCTGGCGGCTTGCGCAGCGGCACGGTGTCGAGGGCCGCCGGCGAGACCCACCGAACCTGCACCGGCCGATCCTCGTAGACGATGCGGTTGGCCAGCGCCTCCACCTCTTCCACCGCGGCCAGGTCCAGGTGGGGGACGTTCACGTCGATGGTGGCGTAGCTCTCGGCCAGGTGGAAGCCCACCGTCTCGGCTTGCAGCAACTGCCAGAACGCCTGGGAGAGGATGTGCTGGCCGGTGTGCTGCTGCATGTGGTCGTGACGGCGAGGCCAGTCTACCTGGCCCTGTACGGCCTGCTGGTCGAAGCGGCGTTCGGTCAGGTGCAGCACATCGCCGCACTCGTTCTCTTCCACCGCCACCACGGCGACGCCGTTGAGCCGGCCGGTGTCGTGGGGCTGGCCGCCGGAGGTGGGGTAGAAAGCCGTCTGGTTCAGGATCACCGCCGGGCGTCCCCTATGTTCCGTCCAGCCTGCCACGCGGGCGGTGAACTCGGTGAGGTAGGAGTCTGCATAGTATAGGCGTGTCGCTTCGGACATGGTGAGTCTCCGTGAATGGGGTTATAAGATCAGCATGGCGTCGCCGAACGAGAAGAAGCGGTAGCCCAGGTCGATGGCCTCCTGGTAAGCCTGCAGGATGCGCTCACGCCCGGCGAAGGCGGAAACAAGCATCAGCAGGGTGGAACGCGGCAGGTGGAAGTTGGTGACCATGGCCTGCACGGCGCGGAAGCGGTAGCCCGGTGTGATGAACAGGCTGGTGGGCCCGCTGAAGGCGCGCACCGGGGCCAGCGGGCACAGGCCGTCCTCTTGGCAGGGCTGGGCGGCCGACTCCAAGGCCCGCACCACAGTGGTACCCACCGCCACGATTCGCCCGCCGGCCAGGCGCGTCTCGTTGATCTCCCGCGCCGCCGTCTCTGAAAGGGTGCAGGTTTCGGTGTGAATCTGGTGTTGCTCCACTTCTTCCGCCTTGACTGGGCGGAAGGTATCCATGCCGATGTGCAGCGTCAAGAAGCTGAACCCCACGCCCATCTCCCTCAGGTTCAGCAGCAGCTCGCCGGTGAAGTGCAGGCCGGCCGTGGGCGCGGCCGATGAACCGTCTTCACGGGCGTAGACCGTCTGGTAGCGCTCTGGGTCGGCCAGGGGCTCGTGGATGTAGGGGGGCAAGGGCACGGCCCCCAGGCGGTCCAGCTCCGGCTCTAACGGCCGAGCGAAGCGCAGCAAGCGCCCGCCGGCTTCCGTCTCAGCCAAGACGTCGGCGGTGAGGGCGGGTTCTTGGCCGTTGCTGGCAGGCCGGGCTGGGGTGAGGGTGAGCTCTGTGCCGGGGCGCAGGCCCTTGCCGCCCACCAGCGCTTCCCAGGTGGTGGCATCGTGGCGGTGTAGCAGCAGGATCTCCACCTTGCCGCCGGTCTGGCTCTTGTGGCCGAAGAGCCGCGCCGGGATCACCCTGGTCTGGTTGAAGACCAGGCGGTCGCCGGGCTGCAGGTACTCGGCCAAGTGCCGGAAGCTGCGGTGCTCCAGGGCGGCGTCGCCCCGGCGCAGCACCAGCAGGCGCGAGGCATCCCGGGGCTCCATGGGCTGCTGGGCGATCCGCTCTGGCGGCAGTTGGTAGTCAAACAGGTCGGTCTTCATCCACCGTCGCTCGTCTTGGGGCCTCTACAAGAAGGCCGTCTGCTCGGGTCTGGGGGCAAAGGGCAGCCCCAGGTGCTCGTAGGCCAGGCGGGTCGCCACCCGGCCGCGGGGGGTGCGCTCCAGGAACCCCAGTTGGAGGAGGTAGGGTTCTACCACATCCATGAGGGTGTCGCTCTCCTCGGAGAGGGACGCGGCCAGTGTATCCAGCCCCACCGGTCCCCCTTCGAACTTCTCGATCAGGGCGTGCAGCAGCTTGCGGTCCAGATCGTCCAGCCCCTGGGCGTCCACATCCAGGAGCTGCAGGGCCTCTTGGGCCACGGCCCGGGTGATTCGCCCGGCGGCGCGCACCTGGGCGTAATCCCGCACCCGCCGCAGCAGGCGGTTGGCCACCCGAGGGGTACCCCGGGCGCGCTGCGCCACCTCTTCAACGCCGCCGGGCTCGATCTCCACATCCAGGATGCCGGCCGAGCGGCGCACGATGGCCTGCATGGCCGACAGGTCGTAGAAATCCAGGCGGTAGACGGCGCCGAAACGGGCCCGCAGCGGCGAGGTCATCAGGGCCAACCGGGTGGTGGCGCCCACCAGTGTGAACTGGGGCAGCTTCAGACGGATGCTGCGGGCGCTGGGGCCTTTGCCGATGATGATGTCCAGGGCGTAGTCTTCCATGGCCGGGTAGAGGATCTCCTCCACGGCTCGCCCCAGGCGGTGCACCTCGTCGATGAAGAGGATCTCCCCTCCGTGCAGGTTGGTCAGCAGGGCGGCCAGGTCGCCCTGCCGCTCGATGGCCGGGCCAGAGGTGATGCGGATGCCCACGGCCATCTCTTGGGCGATGACGTGGGCCAGGGTGGTCTTGCCCAGGCCGGGCGGGCCGTAGAAGAGGACGTGGTCCAACGGCTCGCCGCGGGCCTGCGCCGCCTCGATGAGGATGCGCAAGTTCTCCTTGACGCGCTCTTGGCCGATGTACTCATCCAGCCGCCGCGGCCGGAGGGTCTGGTCCAGGCCGGCGTCGTCTGGCTGTGTCCCTGGGGCGATAGGCCGTTCCAGGGCGGGCTTCTCCACCATGCTCGCTGCTCCCACGGTGCTGGCTGCGCCTGCTGCCGCTCGGATTGCTCGCCGTACTCGCAACGGGTGTGATTATAGCAGAAGTCGCGGCTTTAGGGAAGGGCAGGCTTCGGCGACACAGGGCCGTGTACACCGGCTGGGGCCCGGTCTTGACATCCGGGGGCAGGAGCGGGTATAATCGCTGGATGCGAGCAGGTTGAGGGGGCGAATAGCTCAGTTGGGATGAGCGCTTCCCTTACAAGGAAGAGGTCACAGGTTCGAGCCCTGTTTCGCCCACCTGAGCCCTTGTGAGGGATCGGTGCGAGGGCAGCCTGCTGCCAGTGGTGACACCGCTGGTTCCGCGTATGCTCCGCGTTCGATTTGGGGATTTGACCGCAGCCGTCGGTGTGGTATAATGGTCTGGTTGCCGACGTAGCTCAACCGGCAGAGCAGCGGTTTTGTAAACCGCGGGTTGCGGGTTCAAGTCCCACCGTCGGCTCTGGAGCAGTCGGCGGCGGATGGACGGCTCTGCAACGACACATGGGCAGGTACCCAAGCGGCCAAAGGGGACTGACTGTAAATCAGTTGGCTACGCCTTCGGAGGTTCGAATCCTTCCCTGCCCACCTTGTGTAAGTGACGGGTCTCCATGGCCGGGAT
>JAAYZY010000366.1 GCA_012514615.1 Chloroflexota bacterium
CTGGGGCGGCTGCCTCCCATCTGTGAGGGGCTGGCCGGCTGCTGCGAGCCCAGCCCCCCCAGACCTCCCGCGCCGCCCAGGGAGGGACGCGGGGAAGGCGCGCTTGGGGTGCGTGGGCGTTCTCGCTGCGGAGTCTCTGCCCTCTCGCGGGGCGCCCCAGACGAAGGGCCGCTGGGACGGCGTCGGCGAGCCCGGATGGTACGGTTGGAGTCGTCGCCAGAGCTGCTGCCAGAGGCGAAGGACCAGGGCGCTGCGGCCCCCGAAGTTGAGGGACGGGCAGGCGCGGCGGCCGCGGCCCATGCCAGTGCCGGCTTACGACTGAGTAGAGGCTTTCTGTTCATCTCCCCTCCGTCTCTGGAGACGCTTGCACGTGACTCCATGTGGCGCAAGCGTAGCACAAGACCCACTCAATGTCAAAGCGAGCGTCGTATCAAGTGGGAAGGAGACCTGTTCCGTCTCTCACCGGCGGAGGCTGACGGATCGCCGCTGGGCGCGTTTCCTGCCGACCCTCCCGGGGCCCGCAGCCTGCTGCGACCCTCGGGGAGGGACGAGTGGGCTCCAGCCTCCTTGGCGAGCGGCCCGTTCCATGGTATAATGGGGCCGATGGCTGCCCCATCGTGCGCCGGGCAGCCTCGGGGGAGCTGGTTATGCACCACCATGTGTGTGGCTTCAGGTGCGTGCTGTGCGGGGCGGAATACCCCCCCTCGCAAGCGCTCTATGTCTGTCCTCACCACGGCGACCATGGCATCCTCGACGTGGTTTACGACTACCCCGCCATCCGCCGCGCTTGGCCGCGGGAAGCGCTGGCCCAGGATCGGGCGCGCTCCATGTGGCGGTACCGCCCGCTCCTGCCGGTGGAACCAGATAGCTCAGAGCCCCCGCTCACCGTGGGCTGGACGCCCCTGTACGGCATCCCCCGCCTGGCCAGCCAGCTTGGGCTCAGGGCGCTGTGGCTCAAGGATGAGGGGCGCAACCCCACCGCCTCGCTGAAGGACCGCGCCAGCGCGGTGGCCTTGGTTAGGGCGCAGGAGCAGGGCCGCCGGTGCATGACCGCGGCCAGCACGGGCAATGCCGCCTCGTCCCTGGCCGGGCTGGCCGCCAGCGTGGGCATGGAGACGGTGATCTTCGTGCCAGCTGCCGCTCCCCGGGCCAAGATGGCCCAGTTGCTCGTCTATGGCGCTACGCTGGTGGCGGTAGAAGGCGACTACGACCAGGCGTACGACCTCTGCCTGGAGGCGACGCGTCGCTACGGCTGGTACTCCCGCAACACCGCCTTCAACCCCTACCTATCGGAGGGCAAGAAGACGGCTGCCCTGGAGATCTGCGAGCAGTTGGGCTGGCAAGCGCCCGACCGGGTCTTCGTTGCTGTGGGGGATGGCTGCATCATCGGCGGCCTGTGGAAGGGGTTCCGTGATCTGTTGGCCCTGGGCTTCATCGAGCGGCTGCCGCGTCTCTTCGGGGTGCAGGCCCAGGGCGCGGCGGTGCTGGCTGAGGCCTGGGCGCGCGGCTCGGAGGAGGTGCGGCCTCAACCGCCATCCACCCTGGCCGATTCCATCGCCGTGGGGCTGCCTCGGGACCGGGTCAAGGCCCTGCGTGCCGTGCGCGAGAGCGGCGGCGCGTTTGTCACGGTGAGCGACGCCGAGATCCTGGAGGCGATGCGCGCCCTGGGTCGGCAGACCGGCGTCTTCGGCGAGCCTGCCGGCGTCGCTGGCTTCGCCGGGCTGTGCCGTCTGGCCCAGGCCGGCGACCTGCACGCCGATGAGCAAGTGGTGGTGCTGGTGACCGGAAACGGCCTGAAGGATGTGGACAGCGCCATGAAGGCCGGTGGGGTGGGGCACCGCATGGTCCCCACCGCAGAGGCCCTGACAGAGCTTGTTGAACGACTCCACCTCGACAGGAGGTGAGGCGCGGCCAGGCCGCGCCAGGGGGTACCGAACGGTGGCGTGACCCACCTTAGACCAGGTGGCAGGGTGATGACCGCTGGCGATATCCTGACCGTTGCCCAGGCTGTCCTGGGCGTGCTCATCGCAGTGGCGGCGGCCTACGTTGCGGCCGCCTATGTGCAGTACATGCGGGGCCGGTATTTCTTCCTGCGGGAGGAGGGCGGCGCCCGGCTGCGGCAGTATGGGGCGCTGTTGGTGCTGCTGCTGCTAGCTCTGCTGGGGCTGCGGCTCGGCTCGCCCTGGCTGCAGGCGGAGTTGGAGCAGATCCTGGCCGCACCCCCAACCCCTCAACCCTCTCTGGTCTGGGTGAGTACACCCACACCAGACGTGGGCGGTGCTGATGTCACCCCTGAAGCCACGGCCGCCACGGGCGCAGCTCCCACTGCACCAACCGCCCCGCAACCCGCTCCCCCCGCCACGGCCACGCCGCGACCCGCAGCGCAGCAGCGCCATTTCGGCCCCCTGGAACTGGCGCGCTCTGCCGACGCCACCCGGGCGCCAGTGGAGACGGACCAGGTGTTCACCGCCGACGAGCGGCCAGTCTATGTACTCTTCCGCTTCCAGGGGATGAACATCGGCACGCCTTGGGCGCAGGAGTGGTATCACGAGGGCTGCTTGCTGTGGCAGGCCCAGTCTCGCTGGGAATGGGGCTCGGCCGGCCGCTCCTGGGTCTTCTACACTCCGCCGTTCGGCTGGCCTGTTGGCCAGCACGAGGTGCGCCTCTACGTCGACGGCAATCTGGAGCAGACGGCTTCCTTCCGCATGGACTAGGACGGCAAGAACCACAGCAGCCGGCCATCCTCCAGGCGGAACTGCAACTCCCCTCGGTTATGCAGATAGCTGATGTAGCTGTAGACCGTCGGCTGCAGCAGCAAGAAGTCGGTGATCTTGCTGGGGGAGACCCCCTTCTGCCGGCAGACCGCTTGTAGGATCTCAGCGGCATCGGCGGCCCGCCCGCGCACCGCCCGGCGCACCATCTCCAACGTCTCTTCGATGGCGGCGCGGTTCGCAGTGATGAGGGGGCCCAAGTTCCGGCAGGGCGGATGATGGGCCGGCACCCCCCAGGCTGGCTGCAGGCGTTCCAGGCGGGCCAGGCTCTCCAGCTTCATCCCCACACTGTAGAGGTAGGGGATCGCCCGCTCCATCTCATCCTCCCCGGCCAGCAAGTCCCCAAGGAAGAGGACCCCGTCGCTGAGGTAGCCGGTGTGCCCGCCGGTGTGTCCGGGTAGGGCCACGGCCTGCACAGTGATGCCCGCCAGGTGCAGGGGACCGGGTGTGATGACGGCATGGAGCGGCGCCGGGGTTGCCGTGAGCTTGCTGGACGAGAGCTCGAGCACCGGTTCGGCGCCCCCAAACAAGGCCAGGGTGCCCCAGACCGGGTATTGGATCACCGTCGCGTCGGGCAGGGGAGCGTAGACAAGCGCGCCGGCCTCGCGGGTCAGGTAGGCGTGCCCGCCGGTGTGGTCGCCGTGGGCGTGGGTGGTCAACACGGCCACGGGGCGCAGCCCCTGCTGGGCCAGCGCCCGGGCGATGCGCTGCCCGGAGCGGTCGCCGACGCCCGTATCCACCACGATGGCCTGGTCACCTTGGCCGCGGATTACGCCGCAGTTGATCACGTCTCGCAACACCGAGACCTGGGGGGTCAGCGGGATCCATTCCATAGGGCGTTCACCTACTTGAGCAGCAAGGATAGGCCAGCTCGCTAGCCGTCCCCCTCTGAGGGGCGGAAGTCCTGCAGGTTGAGCTGTACCCGCGATTCGCCGTTCCACTCGTTGACCTCCAGGTGGTAGACCACGTCGATCTTGGCGGCCAATTCCGTGGCCCGGTGCGCCAGGTTGAAAGCGATGCCCTGGTGGACCTCCTGTCCATGGGACAGCCATACCCGCAGGTGGCGGCTGTCTCGGCCTACCGGGCGGGCATCCCTCAGGTCGACATCGCGGCTGAGGAAGCGCGGGGTGGGGTTCTCCTCGCCGAACGGCTGCAGCGCGCCGATGAGCTCCACGGTGGACCACGACGCCTCGGCGATGGGGATCTCGGCATCTACCTCCAGGCTAGGGGCCAGGTCCTGCTGCCCCAGCGCCTCTTCGGCCAGGGCCAGCAGCCGCTCTTCCAGCTCTGGCAGCTTCTCTCGGCTCACGGTGAAGCCGGCCGCGGCGGCGTGTCCGCCGTGGTGCACCAACAGGTCGGCGCAACGATCCAGCGCATCGGTGATGTGGAACTCGGGGATGCTGCGGGCCGAGCCCTTGCTGTAGGGGTCGCCCATCTCCACCACCACGCTGGGGCGGTAGAACGTCTCGGTGAGCTTGCTGGCCACCAGGCCCACGATGCCGGGGTGGAAGCTATCGTTGGCCACCATAAGCAGGGGCCGGCTCATGGCGGCGCGCTCCTGCAGGTCGGCCAGGGCCTCCTGGAAAGCGTCTTGGGTGTAGATGCGGCGCTCTTGGTTGAGCTCCTCCAACTGGCCGGCCATGCGGCGGGCTTCTTCCACCGAGGGGGTGGTCAGCAGGCGATAGCTCAGGCTGGCGGCGGCGATGCGGCCGGCAGCGTTGAGGCGGGGCCCCAAGATATAGCCGATGTGCGAGGCGTTGACAGGTTTGCCGCTCAGGCGCGCCCGCTCAATGAGGGCCTGGAGCCCCGGCCGCCGCAACTCGTTGATGCGTTCAAGGCCCTGGCTGACCAGGTGGCGGTTCTCGCCGACCAAGGGGACGATGTCGGCCACCGTGCCCA
>JAAYZY010000367.1 GCA_012514615.1 Chloroflexota bacterium
TCTTCTCCCGCTACGGCATCCCGATCCCTGAAGGGGCCATGGCCGCGACGGCGACGCAGGCCCGGGAGATCGCCGCGCGCCTAGGCGGCAAGACGGTGGTGAAGGCCCAGGTGCTGGTGGGCGGGCGCGGCAAGGCCGGGGGCATCCGCCTGGCCAACACCCCCGATGAGGCCGAGCGCCACGCCGCGGCGATCCTGGGCAGCGAGATCAAGGGGCTGCCGGTGCGCATGGTGCTGGTGGACCGGGCGGTCGACATCGCGCAAGAGATCTACCTGGGATTCGTGGTGGACCGTGCGACGGCTCGCGTGGCCATGATGGCCTCCCTGGAGGGAGGCGTCGATATCGAGGAGGTGGCGCGCCGCACGCCGGAGCAGATCCATCGGGTGAGCGTGCACCCGCTCCTTGGCCTGCAAGCCTACGAGGCTCGCGCTGTGGGCTACGCCATGGGCCTGCCCCGCGGCCAGGTGCCCACCTGGACCAGCATCGCCCTGAGCCTCTACCGCGCCTACAGCGAGTCGGACGCTTCCCTGGCTGAGATCAACCCGCTGGTGATCACCGCAGCAGGCGACCTGTTGGCGTTGGACGGCAAAGTCGCGCTGGACGACAGCGCGCTCCCCCGCCACCCCGACCTGGCCAAGCTGCGCGACGAGGATGCCGAGGCGCCGCTGGAGCGCGAGGCGCGCCGGCATGGTCTCAGCTACGTCTGGCTTGACGGCGACATCGGCTGCATGGTCAACGGCGCTGGGCTGGCCATGGCCACCGTGGACCTGATCAAGCTGCACGGCGGCGCGCCGGCCAACTTCTTGGACGTGGGCGGCGGAGCCACGGCCGCCCAGGTGGAGACGGCCCTGCGCATCATCCTCTCCGACGGCGAGGTGCGGGCGATCTTGCTGAACATCTTCGGCGGCATCACCCGTTGTGACGAGGTGGCCCGCGGCGTCCTCGCCGCCCTGAGCCAACTGGACGTGCAGGTACCTATCGTGGCGCGCTTGGCCGGTACCAATGCCGAAGAGGGGCGAGCCCTGCTGGCTGGGGCCAACCTGATCACCGCCACCTCTCTGGTGGACGCGGCGCGCCAGGCGGTGGCGGCGGCGCGCCGCGGCTTGGCGGCCTAGGAGGGGGGGGGATGGACTGCATCGTCTGCGCCATGGTGGCCGGTCGCGCCCCAGCCGAGATTGTCTGTGCCGATGAGGAGACGTTGGCCTTCTAGGACATCCACCCCAGCGCGTCTGGGCACACCCTGGTGATCCCCGGCGGCATTGCCGCAACTTCTTCGACCCGGCACCGGAGGCCGGGGTGGCAGTGATGTGTACCGCCAAGGCGGTGGCCCAGGGCCTGCGTCTGGCGCTGCGGCCGGACGGACTGAACTCATCCAGGCCAACGAACGGGCGGCCTTCCAGTCGGTGCTTCGCTTCCACCTGCACCTTGTTCCGCGGTGGACCGGCGATGGGATCGCGCCGCCCTGGAGGCCGCAGGCCAGCGACCGGCAGCGCCTGCAGGGGCTCGGAGCGGAGACACGCCGAGCCCTGGCCCAGCTCCAAGAGCGGGGGGAGGTGAACCGATGAGCATCTTGGTCAACCGGGCAACCAGGTTGCTGGTGCAGGGCATCACTGGCCGCGAGGGCACCTTCCACACCCGCCAGATGATCCAGTACGGCACTCAGGTGGTGGGCGGGGTGAGCCCGGGCAAGGGCGGCGAGAAGGTGGAAGGCGTGCCCGTGTTCGACACGGTGGCCGAGGCGGTGCAGGCCACCGCGGCGAACACCTCGATCATCTACGTGCCCGCGCCCTACGCCCCGGACGCCATCCTGGAGGCCGCCGCAGGCGGGGTCGCCCTGGTGGTCTGCATCACCGAGGGGATCCCAGCGCTGGACATGATTCGGGTGCGGGCGCGCCTGGCCGAGACTGGCACCCGGCTCGTGGGCCCCAACTCGCCGGGCGTCATCACGCCGGGAGAGGCGAAGGTGGGGATCATGCCAGGCA
>JAAYZY010000368.1 GCA_012514615.1 Chloroflexota bacterium
CAGCTCCGGGAAGTATCGGTGGCGACCCAGAAGGGTCTGCACGTAGCCCTTCTCTCGGGCCATGGTCTTGGTGCTCTCGATGTACTGGCGCACTTGTGGGTATGTGCGGTAGTAGGCGTCGATGAAGCGGGCCCCTTCCTCTGGGGAAAGCTCGCTCTGCTGGGCCACGCCGAAGCCGGAGGCGCCGTAGACCACGGCGAAGTTCACCGTCTTGGCCACTCGCCGCATCTCCGAGGTCACCCCCTCCAACGGGACGCCGTAGATGGCCGCGGCGGTGCTTGCGTGGATGTCTTCGCCCCGACTAAACGCGGCCAGTAGGTTGCGGTCTTGCGAAATGTGCGCCAGGATGCGCAGCTCCACCTGCGAGTAGTCGGCGCTGATGAAGAGGCAGCCGCGGTCGGCAACAAAAGCGCGACGGACGCGTCGGCCCAACTCGGTGCGGATGGGAATGTTCTGCAGGTTCGGCTCGCTGGACGAGAGCCGGCCGGTGACGGTGCCGGTTTGATTGTACGAAGTGTGCAGCCGCCCGGTCTCAGAGTTGACCAGCGCGGGCAGCGCCTCCACGTAGGTGGACTTGATCTTGGCTACCTGTCGGTGTTCCAGGATCACATCCACCACCGGATGCGTTCCCTTGAGCCGCTCCAAGACGTCGGCCGCTGTGGAGTAGTGCCCCGACTGCGTCTTGCGCAGGCCTTGCTTGGGCAGCCCCAACCGATCGAAGAGCGCCTCACTGAGCTGCGATGGCGAGTTGATGTTGAAGGCGTAGCCGGCCAAATCGTAGATACGCGCCTCCAGGCTGTGCAAGCGTTCCTGCAGCTCGTCGGCCATCTGGCCTAAGTAGGGGACATCCAGCCCGATGCCGTTGCGCTCCATCTCGGTCAGCACTTCCACCAGAGGAAGCTCGACTTCGTTATACAGCGGAAGCAGCCCCTTCTCCTCCAACTCCTCCTTCAGAGGGGACACCAGACGCAGGGTCATGTCGGCGTCAGCGGCCGCGTAGGCTGCGGCCTGGTCTAGCGGCACCTGATCCATGGTGACTTGGGCTCGACCGACGCCCAGCAGATGCGCGATGGGCGTCATCTCTACCCCCAGGCGAGCCCAGGCCATGTTCTTGAGCCCCAGGTTCTTGCTGTTAGGGTCGCACAGCCACTCGGCCACCATGGTGTCGAAGGCTACCCCCTGCACCGGCAGGTCGTGGCGGGCCAGAATCTGCAGGTCGTACTTGGCGTTCTGCGCGACCTTGGGGATCTCCGGGTCAGCGAAGAGCGGGGCCAGCGCCCGGTGCACCAGTTCCCACGGCAGCTGCTGACCTGATGCGTGGGCGATGGGGATGTAGGCAGCCTGGCCCGGGCCGCTGGCCAACGAGATGCCCACCAGCCGCGCTTGCAGCGAGTCGGTGCTGTCGGTCTCCGTATCCAACGCGAAGGGCCCTGGCTTCAGGCGGGCAACCAGCGCAGCCAACCCCTTGGGGGTGGTCACCGTCTCGTAGTTGGCGTTGGCCTCCGCCGACGTCGCCGGCGCGGGCGGTTCTGGCGAAGCGATGAAGCTAAGCTGCTGAGCCGCCCCGCCGGTTTTCGGTGGAGCGGTGAGCCGTTCCACCAGCGAGCGGAACTCCAAGTCCCGGAAGAGACCTACCGGCTGCTGCCAGTCCAGGCGATCGGTACGGCAGCACTGCAGATCGAGGTCGATCGGCAGGTCGGTCACGATGGTCACCAGATGTCGATTCCGAAACGCTTGCTCGCGGTGGTCGGCCAAGGTCTTCTGGAGGCGCGCCGGAGTGAGCTCCTCCAGGTGCTGGTA
>JAAYZY010000369.1 GCA_012514615.1 Chloroflexota bacterium
CCAGAGATACGATGCCAGCGACATTCAGGTATTGGAGGGGCTGGATGCGGTGCGGCGGCGGCCGGGCATGTACATCGGCTCCACCGATGTGCGCGGGCTGCACCACCTGATCTACGAAGTGGTGGACAACTCGGTAGACGAAGCCCTGGCTGGCGTCTGTGATCAGATCGAGGTGGTCATCCACAAAGACTGCAGCGTGACAGTCACCGACAACGGCCGCGGCATCCCGGTGGGCATCCACCCTGGCACCGGCCGCTCGGCCCTGGAGGTGGTTATGACCACGCTGCACGCCGGCGGCAAGTTCGGCGGCAGCGGGTACAAGGTGGCCTCCGTGCTCCACGGCGTGGGCGTCTCGGCAGTGAACGCCCTCTCGGCTTGGATGGAAGTACAGGTGCGGCGCGAGGGCAAGCTGCACCGCCAGCGCTACGAGCGGGGGCGCCCGGTGACCCCAGTGGAGGCCATCGGCGCAACCGACGACACCGGCACCATCACCACCTTCTTGGCCGACAGCTCTATCTTCCAGTCGCTGGACTACCGCTTCGAGACCCTGACCCAGCGCTTCCGAGAGATGGCCTTCTTGGTAAAGGGGCTCACCCTGCGCTTCGCCGACGAGCGCGAGGGGCGAGAGATGACCTTCTACTTCGAGGGCGGCATCAACTCGTTCGTGCGCTACCTGAACAAGAACCGCACCGTGCTGCACCCGCCCTTCTACACCGAGCGTCAGGTGAACGGCACCAGCGTGGAGGCGGCCATCCAGTACACCGACGGCTACACCGAGTCGCTCTACGCCTTCGCCAACAACATCAACACGGTGGACGGCGGCACCCATGTCACCGGCTTCCGGGCGGCCCTGACCCGCTCGCTCAACGACTTCGCCCGACGCAACAACCTGCTGAAGGACAACGAGTCCAACTTCAGCGGTGAGGATACCCGGGAAGGGCTGACCGCCATCCTGAGCGTGAAGCTGCAAGACCCCCAGTTCGAGAGCCAGACCAAGGCCAAGCTGGGCAACGCCGAGCTCAAGGGGCAGGTGGAATCGGCGGTGGGCGAAGCGCTGGCAGCCTGGCTGGAAGAGAACCCCCGCTACACCAAGACGATCATCGAGAAATGTGTCACCACGGCCCGGGCCCGCACTGCGGCCCGCCAAGCACGCGACTTGGTCATTCGCAAGAGCGCCTTGGAGAGCCTGACCCTGCCGGGCAAGCTGGCCGACTGCTCCGAGCGGGAAGCGTCCAAGACCGAACTCTTCATCGTCGAGGGCGACTCGGCTGGCGGCTCGGCCAAGCAGGGGCGCGATCGCCGCTTCCAGGCTATCCTGCCGCTGCGAGGCAAGATCCTCAACGTGGAGAAGGCACGCCTGGACCGCTCCCTGGCCAACCGCGAGATCCAGGCGCTCATCACCGCCTTGGGTTGCGGCATCGGCGACCAGTTCAACCTGGCCGGCCTGCGCTACGGTCGGGTCATCATCATGACCGACGCCGACGTGGACGGCGCACACATCACTACCCTGCTGCTGACCTTCTTCTTCCGCTACATGGAACCGCTCATCGCCGAGGGGCATCTCTTCTTGGCCCTGCCCCCTCTGTATCGCATCCAGACGGGCAAGACGGTGCGCTACGTCTACACCGACGATGAGAAGGATCGCCAAGTGGCCGAGCTGAAGGGCAAGAGCATCACCCTGCAGCGCTACAAAGGTCTGGGCGAAATGAACCCGGAGCAGCTCTGGGAGACCACCATGAACCCAGAGACGCGCACCCTGCTGCAAGTCTCCATCGAAGATGCCGCAGCTGCCGACCGCACCTTCGATATGCTCATGGGCTCGGCGGTGCCGCCGCGCAAGCGGTTCATACAGACCCACGCCAAGAACGTGCGCAACCTGGATATCTGATGGCGAGGACAGGGCTGCGGTGAGGCGTCTGGCCGTGGCCAGACGCCCTACCCCGGCCGTCACAGCCCAAGGAGGTGACCGTGCCCCAAGCGGAGCCTTCTTCCCCCAAGGCCCCAGAGCGCAAGTCGCCCCTGGCCAGCCTGCCCACCGCGCTGACCGCCGTGGCCGGGCTGATCGCCGCCCTGGCCACCATGCTCACCGCCCTGCACAACACCGGCGTGCTGCGCCCGGCTACGCCTACCGCTGCGCCGCCGGCCGTTGTGTCGCCGGCCGCCACCGAGCCGCCGCCGACCATGGCGGCTATGGTCACGCCCACGGCGACGGCCACTCGGCCGCCCCAGACGGTGACCGAAGGGTTCGGCCAGGGCTGCGGGGGCTGGGCCTCCCACGTCAGCGACGAGGCGCAGTTGGGCTGCGCTGGCGAGGAGTACCGCATCGCGGTGCACGAGATCGGCAGCGATTGGCACGTGACCTCGCCCTGGGAGCGCCGCCCGGTTGACCTGGTGGCCGAGGTGGACGCGCGGCGGGTGGAGGGCCTGGACGACAACGTCTACGGCTTGATCCTGCGGGTGCAGCCCAACGAGGACGACTTCTACCTCTTCGCTGTGAGCAGCGACGGCCAGTACAGCGTGCAGATCCGCCAGGGCGGCGCCTGGCAGGTTCTGCAAGACTGGGAGGTCGCCTCGGCGGTGCGCGGCGGCGACCAGAGCAACCACCTGCGGGTGGAATGCCTGGGTCCGCAGATGCGCTTCTGGGTGAACGAGCAGCCGGTGGCCGACGTGCAAGACAGCACCTTCGCCAGCGGGAGCGTAGGCCTTCTGGCCGGCGCCGGCCCCACCCAAGACAGCGCCGTAGTACACTTCGACAACCTGCGCCTGTTGGTGGTGAGCGAATAGCGGGCCCCTCGCAGGTCGGGCCCAACCCCATATCCCCCCCATTGGAGGCATCAGATGGCACACGATCCGCTTCAGGTAGGCACCCTTACGGCAGAGCCGGGGCAGCGCGCCTACGGCTACGTTGCAGTGCGCGCTGCAGGCGTCGACCTGCAGATCCCCATCTTCTTGATCTGCGGAGCCCAGCCCGGCCCCACCCTATCGGTCACTGCTGGCATCCACGGCGCGGAGTACGCCAGCGTGGAGGCCGCCCTGCGCCTGGGCCGCACCTTGGACCCGGCCACCCTGCGCGGCCGCGTGATCGTCGCGCCCATCGCCAACACCCTGGCCTTCGCCGCCCGCTCCATCTACATCACCCCGCCGGACGGCAAGAACCTCAACCGCCAGTTCCCCGGCCTGGCCAACGGCACCTTCACCCAGGCCTTGGCCTACTGGCTGTTCCAAGAAGTGATCCAGCAAGGCGACGCCTTCATCGACCTGCACGGCGGCGACATGATCGAGGCGCTGGTGCCGTTTGTCATCCACTACCGCTCTGGCGACGCGGCGCTGGACCAGGCCGCGGTGGCCCTGGCCCGGGCCTTCGCCCTGCCCTATGTGGTCCCCAGCGAGTCTGGCGGCGGCACCTACTCGGCGGCAGCCGGCGCGGGCATCCCGGCCATCTTGGCTGAGGCCGGGGGCCAAGGCATCTGGAGCGAAGAGACGGTGGGGCTGTTGCACACCGGCATGCTGCGGGCGCTGGCGCATCTGGGGATGATCGACGCGGCTCTGCCCGCCGCGCCGCCGTCGCTGGTGCTGCCCGGTTGGAGCTGGCTGCGCTCCGAGCACGACGGACTCTTCTACCCCAAGGTGCAGGTGGGCGAACGGGTCTGGACCGGCCAGGACGTGGGGCGGGTGGCCGACGCCTGGGGCAACACGCTGCAGCCCCTCACCGCCCCGCGGGACGGCCAGGTGCTCTTCCTAGTGACGGCGCTGGCCATGAACAACGGCGACCCGCTCATGGCTATCGGCGGCTAGGTGGGCTGAGGAGGCAATCCCATGGCATACGGACGAACGATCAGTGGGCCGGCCGCTGCAACCGAGTTGGTGGGTCTCTTCAAGCAGCAGCTCACGGCCTGCAACCTGCGGCCAGGCGAGCTGTGCGTCGTGGCGACCGACACGGCCTGGAACCCGGTCTACGGGGCGGCCTGCCTGGGCGCGGCGCTGGACCTGGGCGCCGAGGCCTACCAGTTGACCCTGCCTCACTCGCACCCGCTGCCCAGCAAGTCGCTGGGCCCGGCCTGGGAGGAGGCTGACTTGCTGATCTTCGCCACCACGCATCGGCTGCACTACTGCGAGGCCATGAGCAGGGGGTTGGCCCGGGGCCTGAGAGGCCTGGCCGCTATGCAGCCGCTGCCGGTGCTGCAGCGCCTCACCGCCGACGCTGACGTCATCCGCCGCACCAAGGCCGGGGCGCGACGGGTGGCCAACGCTCGGCGCATTCGCATCACCTCGGCGGCCGGCACCGACCTTTCCATGGACAAGAGCGGCCGACCCGGCGTGGCCAACTACGGCGCCGCCGACGTGCCCGGCCACCTGGACTTCTGGGGCGCGGCCATGGTGGAGACAGCGCCCCTGGAGGGGACGCTGGAAGGGCGGCTGGTGCTGGACGTGGGCGATATCGTCTTCCACCTGGGCCGCTACGTGGCCCAGCCCACCGCCATCACCTTCCGCCAGGGCAAGGCAGTGGCCTTCGATGGCGGGCTAGACGCCTTCTTGCTGCGCCGCTACCTGGAGAGCTACGGCGAAGAGAGTAGCCTCATGGCCGGGCACGTCTCGTGGGGCACCGACCGCCGGGCCCTGTGGACGGCGCAGACGGTGCAGTTCCCCGAGCCGGGCGCCGGCGGGGCCGACAGCGAGGCCCACTACGGCAACGTGCAGATCGAGATCGGCAGCAACAACGACCTGAACTTCCGCGGCCGCAACGTGGCCAAGGCTCATCTGGGCCTGTGCGCCCTGGGCTGCAACCTCTGGCTGGATGACGAGCCGATCATCGCCAACGGCCAGTTCGTGCCGGAAGAACTGAAGTAACCCAGGCCGCAGGCAAGCCTGAGGGTCACAGACACCCGCCAAGGAGGGCCCATGGCCACAGCAGCGATCGTAGCAGAGAACCTGGTCTACCGCTACGGCGAACTCACCGCCGTAGACGGCATCAGTTTCACCGTAGCCGAAGGCGAGATCTTCGGCTTCCTGGGGCCCAACGGCGCCGGCAAGTCCACCACGGTGAAGATGCTCAGCGGCCAACTTCGCCCCAAGGAAGGCCGCGCCACCCTGCTGGGGCTGGATGTGGCGAGGCAACCCAAACAGGTGCAAGCCCAGATCGGCGTCTGCTTCGAGACCACCAACCTCTACGAAGAGATGACCGCCATGGACAACCTGACGCTCTTCGCCCGGCTCTTCGGCGTGCCGAGGTTCGACGCCCCCAGCCTGCTGGCGCGGGTGGGGTTGGAGGGTCGCGGTCGGGACCGCGTGGCTACCTACTCCAAGGGCATGAAGCAACGCCTGATGATCGCCCGGGCCCTGGTCAACCGACCGCGCATCCTCTTCTTGGACGAGCCGACCGAGGGGCTAGACCCGGCGTCGGCCGCCTCGATCCGAAGCATCATCTTGGAGGAGCGGGCCCGGGGCGCAACGGTCTTCCTCACCACCCACGACATGATGGAAGCCGACAAGCTGTCGGACCGGGTGGCCTTCATCCACCAGGGGCGGATCGTGGCCCTGGATACACCCCACGCCCTGAAGCAGCGCTACGGCCAGCGCCGACTGCGGGCCCAGGTGGCCACAGACGGCGGAGGGTTGGCCGAGCGCGAGATCGTGCTGGATCAGCCGGAGACGGCGGCGGCCATGCAGGCGCTCTTCAGCCAAGAGCAGGTGGTCACCGTGCACAGCGAAGAGGCCACCCTGGAAGACATCTTCATCGACATCACCGGGCGGGGGCTGGTATGATGGGCAGCCGCATCCGCACCCTGGTGGCCAAAGACTTGGCCTTGTACTTCAAGAACCGCTTCTTCGCCTTCGTCACGCTGCTGGGCCTAGCCGTTTTCATCGGCGTGTACTTCCTGCTGCCGCGCACGGTGGACGAAGCCCTGACCTTCGGCATCTACGCCCCGGTGATGCCGCCGGCCCTGGCCCTGGCCCTGGAAGATGAAGGCGTCGTCCTGGAAAGCCAGCCATCGGAGGACGCGCTGAAGGCCGCAGTGGCGGCCGGCGACTTCCAGGCCGGGATCGTGCTGCCTGCGGACCTGACGGAGCAAATCGCCGCCAACGCGAGGCCGCAGGTTCGCCTCTACCTGGCCTCGGGCCTGCCGGAGGAGTTCCGCGGCGTCTACCAGATGTTCGTGCGGGAGGTGGCCTTCCTGGTGGGCGGCCAACCACTGGCCATCGAAACCCAAGAAGAGGTGCTGGGTCCCGACATGGTCGGGCAGCAGATCGCCCCACGCCGACGCATGCTGCCGCTGCTGGCCGTCTTCACCCTGTTTGTAGAGATGCTGGGCCTAGCCAGCCTCATCAGCTCGGAGGTGGAAGCCGGCACCCTGCGCGCCATACTGGTGACGCCGGTGCGCCTGCCGGACGTCTTCTTGAGCAAGGGGCTGGTGGGGGTCGGTCTGGCGTTCGCCCAAGCGGTGGTGCTCATGGCCGTCACCGGCGGGCTGGCCCAGCAGCCGCTCCTCGTCTTGGCCGCGCTCTTCCTGGGCGCTGTGTTGGTGACGGGCATGGCCTTCCTGGTCTCGTCCGTGGCCCGAGATTTCATGTCGGTGATCGGCTGGGGGATGCTGGCGTTCATCGTGCTGGCGATCCCCGGCCTGGCCGTGGCGCTGCCCGGCCTGGTCAGCGGCTGGGTGCGCGTCGTGCCCTCCTACTACCTGGTGGATACCGTGCACAGGGTGGTGAACTTCGGCGCGGGGTGGGGCGATGTGGCCGTCAACCTGGCGGCGCTGGCCGCGTTCTCGGTGGGGGTCGTGGCGCTGGGCATGGCCGCCCTGCAGAGGAGGTACGTATGAGCCTGCGGCGAGTGGGCGTACTGCTGGGCAAGGAGCTCAGGCTGGGGTTGCGCAACGTCTTCTTCATCTTCGCCGTGGTGATGCCGGTGGTCATCACCATCCTGGTCTCGCTGCTGTTCGGCACCATTTTCTCTGGCAAGGCCCGGGTAGGCTTCGTAGACCAGGGCGCATCGCAGGTGGTTGCCCGGGCGGCGGCCCTCACGTCGCTGGACGTGCGGACCTACGCCTCGCCAGAGGCGCTGCGGACGGCTGCCGCCCAAGGGATGGTGGACTTGGGCATGGTGCTGCCGGCCGGCTTCGATGAGAGGATCGCCCGTGGCGAGACCACCGCCGTCACCGCCTATCTGTGGGGCGAAAGCACCCTGCGGAACCGCACGGCGGCGGCGACAGCCTTCGCCAACGTGAGCCGCCAGGTGGCCAGGCAGGAAGCGCCGGTGGAGATCGTCACCACCACGCTGGGCGACGGCGCCATCGTGCCCTGGGAGACGCGGCTGCTGCCGTTCATCGTGCTGATGGCGGTGATCTTCGGTGGGACCTTGGTGCCGGCGGCGCTGCTGGTGGAAGAGAAGCAGCGGCGCACCCTGCGCGCCCTCACCACCACCTCGGCTTCGCTGGGCGAAGTCTTCGCCTCCAAGGGGCTGCTGGGGATCCTCCTGAGCGTGGTCATGTCGGTGGTCACCCTGTGGCTGAACCGGGCCTGGGGTGGGCAGCCGGCCCTGCTGCTGCTGACCCTGACGCTGGGTGCGGTCATGGCGGCCGCCATCGGCCTGCTGCTGGGCGCCTTCCTGAGGGATATGACCGGCCTGATGACCGCGGCCAAGGCCGGCGGCATCCTGCTCTATGCCCCGGCGCTGGTCTACCTGTTCCCCGAACTCCCCCAGTGGATCGGCCGCCTCTTCCCCACCTACTACCTGATCGGCCCGGTGATGGAGATTATCCAGGAGGGTGGGACGTGGGCCAGCGTGGCGCCGGAGCTGGCGGTGCTGGCCGCGCTGGACGTGGCCCTGCTGGCCTTGGCGGCGCTGGTGGTGCGCCGCGCCCCCCAGGCCGAAGGGGCCCTCAACCCGGCGTAACGCGCCGGCCAGCGAGAGTGATGAAGGGGCGCGGCCCTGGGATGGCCACGCCCTGCCTGCACCGGGAGGAGAAACACCGCGCCGCCACACCGAGGATGGATGCCCGCTTGCGCGGGCATGACAAGGCCCACCAGACCGCAACATGGGGTGTGTGGGGGCTGCGCTCTCGCTTCAAGTAGGGAGGGACTCGTCACCAGTCTGGGTGGTAGACCTCTGCCTGGAGGATGCGCGAGGCGAAGCCCAACAATACGAATCGGCATTGGGGAAGGAAGTTCCTATGGAGGACAGGAAGGAAGTCGTAAGCAAAGAAGACTTGACTGCCGTGTTGGATTTGCTGGAAGGTCTCAACATGAGGTATTGGGTTGATGGAGGATGGGGAGTCGACGTTCTTACCGGAAGACAGAACAGGGATCACCGAGATGTCGATATCGACTTCGACGGTGCATTTGCGGGAGTCTTGTTAGATGCACTGAAGAATGCGGGGTACGAGATCACAACCGACTGGAGCCCTTCACGCATTGAACTACATCATCCAGACCTGGGCTACTTGGACATCCACCCCTTGATCATCAATGAAGGCGGCAGCGCCAAGCAGGCTGATCCAAATGGCGGCTGGTATCATTTCGAGGCAAGATGGTTTTCTTGTTCGTTGTTTGAGGGTAGAGTCATCCCATGCATTTCCGCTGAAGCTCAGAAGCTGTTCCACACTGGATATGAACTGAGAGAGACTGACTGTATCGACATCCAGAATCTCGAATCCGCCTTTCCCGACCTGTTCTCTTAGGTTCCTCTTCTGACGAGGTTTTGCGAACAGCAGGGACACCTGAAGGGGGACCATTGGATGCATTACTGGCCTTCACGCCTTGCGTTGGGCTGGCCTGATGGGGTCAGCAGCTTGCGGCCGGCTCTGATTGTGGGCGTTGGCGCTTTTCGGCCCCGCGGCGCGCTCTCCCTCTGACTCAGCGCCGGGCGAGTCTGCCCACCGCCTGATGCCTCACCTCTCCTCGATGGTCACCCGGACCAGATCCCCCGGCTGCTTCCCGATCTTGCGCCTGATCTCCTTTCTGATCCCGATGATGTGGCCAGGGGTACCCATGCGCACCAGGCTCCCCTGGTAGGGCTCCCCGTCGAAGGTGGCCCGCACCGGCGCCCGCCCCTTGCCAAACTCCCGCTGGACGTCAAAGGGGAACTCCACGTAGGCCCCGTCCATGTCGGGCACCTTCTGGATGACGGCGTCAAACTCGTAGACCTTCTGTCCCACCTCAGCCCTCCTTCAGATATGGTACGGCTGCCGATCTCCCTGCCTCTCGCCCCGCCATCGCCTCCGCCGCCTGCGCCAGGCGCGCCCCGGCCCGCGCTGACAGCAGGCCTTGGCCGGACCTGCCCGGTAGGCAGCGCGCCCTTCCCGCAGGCCCTGCCTCAGCGCCTCTTGGCGCCGGCGGCCTAGCCACAGGTCGTTGATCTCCTGGGCCGCCAGGAGGTGCGGCAGGTCGGTGAGGATGAAGGTGAGCCGGCGCAGGCTGCGGCTGGGGATCGGCCGGGGCAGCTGCTGCAGGGGGCCGATCTCCACCTTATAGTAGAGCTGCTGGGCCCGGGGGTGATCGGGCTCATCCGGCAGCAGCTCCCGGCGGGTCGCCAAGCGGTAGCGGCGGATGGGGGCGAAGTAGCGCACCGCCCAGCGCTCCTGGCCGAAGGCGCCGGTCTGGTAGAAGGCCAGGTACTCGGCGGCGATGCGCCGGGGGGCGCGCCGCGCCGGGATGCGGTACCAACCCTCCTCGCGGGCGATCTGCAGGTCCCGCGGGCGGGTGACCACGGCTACCAGCACCGCTGCCTGCTCATCCGGCGGCTCCGGCGGGGGGAGCACGGCCATCACCTCCTTCTGCCCAGCGGCTGCCCAGGGCCCAGGCCTA
>JAAYZY010000370.1 GCA_012514615.1 Chloroflexota bacterium
AGGCCATCGCCCAGACGGCCGAAGAACTGACCGTGCTGGATGAGTCCCGCCCACTGCCGCAGCGGGCGGGACTCATCCAGCAGGCCTAGGGTGCCACAGCGTCGCCCTCTTCTTGGGCCCGGAGGGCGCGGCGGTGTGCCGAGCGGCCAGCGGAGCGCAGCCCGACGAGGCTCGAGGCGCTGTGGGGCTGCTGGCTGCAGAGCAGGGGATCGTGGCCCACGTCCTGCGTAGCGGCCGCCCCTGGGCGACGCCGGATGTCTCCCAAGACCCTTACTTCGTCTTCAACGCCGCCGCACCCAAGACCCGCTCCGAGGTGGCCTTGCCCCTGGTGAAGGACGGGCACCTGGTGGGCGTGTTGGACTTGCAGTCGGCTGCCGTCAACGGCTTCCAGGATGGAGATCTGGAAGCGCTGCAGGTGCTGGCCGACCAGTTGGTGGTGACGCTGGAGAACGCCCTCCTCTTCCGCCAGGTGGCCCAGGCCAAAACGGAGTGGGAACGGACCTTCGACGCCATGACCGACTCGGTGATGCTGTTGTCGGCGGAGGGCATCGTCTTGCGCTGCAATCGCGCCGCAGCATGCCTGGCGGGCCTGGAGCCCCGTGAGTTGGTGGGTCAGTTCTGCTGTCAGGTATTCCATGGCCGGACGAGCCCGTTGGACAACTGCCCGCTGCAAGAGACGCTGCGCGCCGGGCAGCCGGCGAGCCAGGAGTACGCTCTCCCCGTCCAACCGACCGCGTCTTCCAAGTCAGCGTGGCGCCGCGCCTCGGCGCAGGGGGCCAGTTCGCCAACGGCATCCATGTGCTGCGGGATGTGACCCGGGAACGAGCGCTGTGGCAGCAGCTGGTTCAGGCGGAGAGGCTTTCGGCGGTGGGGCGCCTGGTGTCGGGCGTGGCCCACGAGTTGAACAACCCGCTGACAGCGATCTTGGGCTACGCTCAGTTGTTGGGCGCGGCCGAAGGCCTGCCCGCTGAGGTGCAGGCAGCCCTGCAGGCTGTGGCCAGCGAGGCCAAGCGGGCCGGCGACATCGTGCGAAACCTGCTCACCTTTGCCCAGGTAAATAGCCCGCAGCGGCAGCAGATCCAGGTCAATGACGTGCTCGAGCAGGTGCTTCGCCTGATGGAGCACAGCCTGGCGGAAGACGGAATCGCCGTGGCGAAGGATCTGGCGCCGGATCTGCCCAAGACATGGGCCGACGCGTCGCAGTTGCAGCAGGCATTCAGCAGCCTGGTGAGCAACGCGCACCAGGCCATGCTCACGAAGGGGTGTGGCGGCGTGCTCACGGTGCGCTCTGTTGGGGATGGCGCCGAAGGGCTCCTCTTCACCATCGCCGACGATGGGCCAGGGATCGCCCCGGAGCTGGCGCCTGCCGTCTCTGACCCGTTCTTCACCACCAAGGATGTGGGCCAGGGTACCGGCCTGGGCCTCTCCATCTGCTACGGGATCGTGGCGCAGCACGGCGGGCGCATCTGAGTCGAGAGCTGCTTGGGCGAGGGCGGGGCCTTCCACGTCGCTCTGCCGGTGATGTCGGACCCTGTGCCGCCTAGCAGTCACGTGGCCTGGCGCAGAAGTCAGCCGGTGGCGCGGGGAAGCATCCTGGTGCTGGATGGCGACGCTGAGGCGCGAGGGTTCCTGCTCCGCCTGCTGGCACCGCTGGGCCATCAGGTGCACCTGGCGGCGAATGTACAAGAGGCACAGCGGCTTGCCCGTCAGACGCGGCTCGACCTGGCCTTGTGCGACCTGAGTCTGGCCCAGCCGACCCAGGGGGACGCTCCCCGTTGGCTGCAGGAGGCAGGGATCGGTCAGGGCCAGGTGGTCTTCCTGCGGGCAGATGGAAAGAGGGCGCGGCCAGGCGCAGAGTACGGCCGCACCCTGGGCAAACCGTGGCAGGCCGATGAGGTCATTCGACTGGTGCATATGGGCTTGGGCCGCGTCCAAGCGGGGTCCCGGCCGTCGGCCGCCTCGCCAAGGGGCTAGGCTCCCTCGCCGCACACCGGCCGAGGCTCCCTCCGCCGCGCCGCCGCGAGGACGGCAGCGCTGGGGCCGTGCCTGTCCCATCGACGGGACCCCCTGACCGGCCTACCGTGCGGCGGGCAAGCTTCCTCCCCCCGCCAGGTCAGCCTCCTCATCGGCGGCGGCGGGTGCACCGCGGCGTGGGCTGCTCGGTGACAGGCCTGCGAGGGCTTGGGCCTGCTCG
>JAAYZY010000371.1 GCA_012514615.1 Chloroflexota bacterium
AAGACGATCTCAACCTGTGGCCCCTCAGCTACCGCCTGGCATGAAAAAGGCACATCCCCTGGGTCTCTGGTCGTGGGTCTGTGCCCTGTGCGTCGCTGCGGGCTCTGCCGAACCCAGCGCACCTATCATACCACAGGGATGGCGATCGTGCAAGCCCGACCCCCACGGCGGACAGGCCCCTCTATCTTGCGGTTTGGCAGCAGCTAGGCGCTACCCCTAGTGCCCGCACCGCTCCCTCCAGTAGGCCTGCCCTGACCCTGCAGGGCGGCGGCGTCAGCGCTGCCCGCGCACCTCAGCCTCCAGGCGGTCGAAGAAGGCGCACATGAAGGCGTGGCGGTCTTCGGCCAGGCGGCGGCCGGTGGGCGTCTGTAGTGTCTCCTTCAGGCGGGTCAGCTTGAAACGGAACTCGTGCACGGGGGTGTGCTCAGCGCTTTCCCCATCGCCGCGGCCGGCTTCGGGGGCGCGGGCGGCGTAGCCGGCCGGTACTTCGCCCCAGATGCGCTGCCCCAGCAGCCCGGCGCAGGCGTAGGCCCGCGCCACCCCCACCGCGCCCATGGCGTCGAGCTTGTCGGCCTCGTAGAGCACCTGGGCTTCCAGCGTCTGGGGGGGCGACCCTTCCCGAAAGCGGTGGGTGGCGATGGCTTGGGCCACGGCCTCCACCTTCTCTGACGGGTGGCCGCAGAGGATCTGGCGAGCGCGGGCCGCCCCCAAGGCAGCGTGGCACTGGCCGGTGCCGGCTTCGTCTGCCCGGGCCACATCGTGAAGCAGCACAGCGGTCCGCACCACCTCCATGTCGGCGCCCTCGGCCTGGGCGATGCGCTCTGCCAGGGCCAGCACCCGCAGCACGTGGTCGAAGTCGTGGGCGGTGTCGCCGCCGGAGTAGAGCGTCCGAGCCTCTTGGATGGTGATCACGGCAGCCTCCTGGCCGTCGAGGGGCCCCGGCTAGGGCAACGGTCTCTTGCCGCTCCACGCGACGGCGCCCTCATCCCTTGGAGCGGCCGATGGCGAAGCGCACGAAGTCGGAAGCGTATTGGGGCAGGCGGCGCCAGGTGTCTGGCCGCAGCAGCCGCTGGAAGATGCGCCTCGGCCGCAGGTAGAAGCGGCGGTAGGCTTCGTGCCACTTGCGCTCCACCAGCGCTGGCGGCAGGCCGGGCAGCTCGTAGAGGGCCTTGTCTTCGTGGATGCCGAAGCCGCTCCAGTCGTCGGTGAACAGCCGCCCCTCCCGTTTCACCTGTTCGTAGAGTTCCGTGCCTGGGTAGGGGGTAGCCATCATGAAGTTGCCCAGGTCCGGGTCCAGCTCCAGGGCCAAGCGGATCGTCTCCTCCATGGTCTCTTCGGTCTCGGTAGGCAGGCCGAAGATGAAGAAGCCCATGGTCTGCAGCCCGGCGGCGCGGGCTTGGGTGAACGCCCGGCGCACCTCCGGGATGGTCTGGCGCTTCTTGATCGTATCCAGCACTTGCTGGTTGCCGGATTCCACGCCGAAGCCGACCCGCTTGCAGCCGGCGGCCTTCATCAGGTGGAAGAGCTCCTGGTCGGTGCTGGTGACGCGCATCCCATGGATGGTGACCCAGGGCACGGTGTGGAGGCCCTCGGCGATGAGCAGGCGGCAGAGCGCCTTGGCTCGGTCCAGGTCCAGGTTCCACACGTCGTCGGTGACGCCGATCTCGGTGGCGTGCATCTCCTCCACCAGGTAGCGCCACTCTTCCACCACCCGCTCTGGAGCCCGGGGCCGCCAGGTGTGGCCGGTGATGGGCTTGGAGCAGTAGATGCACTGGTAGGGGCAGCCGCGGGAGGTGATAATGGTGTAGGCCCGGGCGTGGGGGTCCAGCCCATCGGTGACCGGCTGCAGGTTGGTGTAGCGGTCGATCTTGAAGAGGTGGTAGGCTGGCCAGGGCAAGCGGTCCAGATCCCGAGGCAGGGGGCGCAGGGGGTTGTGCACCACGCGGCCTTCCAGGTCGCGGAACGAGAGGCCCTGCACCTGGCTCCAGACGGTCGGGTTGAAGCGGCGCTCGCCGCCCTCGCCGCGGCGGCCGGGGTCCAGGGCTAGCGAGGCCATGATCTCCAGGATCGTCTCTTCGGCCTCGCCCCTCACCACCAGGTCCACCTCCGGCCGGCCCATGGACTCTTCCGGCATGAGGGTGAGGTGCGGACCGCCCAAGATGGTCACCGCACCGGCAGCCTTGGCGGTCTGGGCGCAGGCCCAGGCCTCGTAGATCAGCGGTGTGGGGCTGGAGATGCCCACCACCTGGTGGGGGTCGCGGGCCAGGCGGTCGGCCAGGGTCTCCTCTTCCACCACAGCATCGAACAGGTCGGCGGGGTGGCCGGCGGCCAGCAGCGACCCGGCCAGGTAGGCCAGGCCCATGTGGATGTGCCGACGGGAGTTCCAGACGCCGGTGCTGGGGCTCACCAGCAGGACGCGTTGCTCGTTGGTCTGGTCATTGGCCATCTGTGGGGTTCCTCATCCGATGGTTTCCTTGATCTTGCGGGCCAGGGTCGGGGTGATGCCCGGCGCCTTGGCCAGCTCTTCTTCCGGCAGTTGGCGGATCGCTTCCAAGGAGCCGAACTGCCGCAGCAGTTGTTTGCGCTTCTGCGGACCGATGCCCGGCACGTCCTCGAGCTGCGAGATCAGGGTCCGGCGAGCGCGCAAGGCGCGGTGGTAGGTGACGGCGAAGCGGTGCGCCTCGTCGCGGATGCGCTGCAGCAGGAACAGCCCAGGCGACCCCTCTGGCAGGCGCAGCGGCGCTTCGGTTTGGGGCAGGAAGAGCTCTTCGTGCTGCTTGGCCAGGGCGGCCACCTGCATCTGGTCTCGCAGATGCAGCTCATCCAGCACTTCCAAGGCCACGCCCAGTTGGCCCTGGCCGCCATCCACCAGCACGAGGTCCGGCAGGGCTTTCCAGTCTTTGTCCTTGCGGGCGCCTGGCGCGTCGGCTTGGGCCGGCTCGGCGGCTTCCACCGCCCGCTGCAGGCGGCGGGTCAGCACTTCCTTCATCATGGCGTAGTCGTTGGCCCCCTCCACGGTGCGGATGCGGAAGCGGCGGTACTCGCTCTTGCGCGGCAACCCTTTGACGAAAACGACCATGCTGCCGGTGGCCGACGTGCCTTGGATGTTGGAGATGTCGTAGGCCTCGATGCGGGTAGGCGGCTCCGGCAGGCCCAAGGCGGCTTGCAGCTCGGCCAGGGCTTGGGTGACGTTGCTGGTCTGGGCAGCCCACTCGGCCCGCAGCATGTTCAGCGTCTCCACGGCGTTCTCCCGAGCCATCTCCACCAGCTTGCGGGGCTGACCCCGCCGCGGCACCCGCAGGGCCACCTTGCGGCCGCGCCGCTCACGCAGCCACTGCTCGATGACCAGCGCCTCGGTGACGCATTCCGAGAGGAGGATCTCCCGGGGAATGTGGGTGGCCTCGTTGTAGAACTGCTTGAGGAAGGAGCTCATGACCGCCTCGTCGGGCTCGTCATCGGCTCCCTCCAGCAGGAAGTACTCCCGCCCCAACAGCTTGCCGTTGCGCACGAAGAAGACGTGGACGCAGGCCTGCCCGTTGTCTCGGGCGAAGGCCACCACGTCTTGGTCGGCCAAGGCGGTGGAGACGACCTTCTGCCGCTCGCTCACCGTCTCGATGGCCTTGATCTGGTCGCGGTAGAGCGCTGCCCGCTCGAACTGCAGGGCCTCCGACGCCGCGGCCATCTTGCGCTGCAGGTCGCTGAGCAGCGCCTCGGTGTGCCCCTCCAGGAAGAGGCAGACGCCGGCGACGATCTCGCGGTACTCCGCTTGGCTCGCCGCCCCGATGCAGGGCCCGGCGCAGCGGCGGATGTGGTAGTAGAGGCATGACCGGCGGTCCTGGCCGGTGATCTCCCTGGTGCAGGTGCGGTAGGGGAACAGCTTGCGCAGGGCGTCCAGCGTCTGGGCCACGGCCTGGCTGGAGGTGTAGGGCCCGTAGTAGCGGCCGCCGTCCCGCAGGATCTGGCGGGTGGTGTGCACCCGGGGGAACGGATCGGCCCAGTCGACCTTGATGTAGGGGTACTGCTTGTCGTCCCGCAGGCGCACGTTGAAGCGGGGCCGGTAGCGCTTGATGAGGGTGGCCTCAAGGATGAGCGCTTCCAGCTCCGAGTCGGTAACGATGACCTCCAGGTCGGTCAGCTCGCCCACCAGCCGCCGGGTTTTGGCGGTGTGGTCGGCAGAGCGGTGGAAGTAGGAGCGCACCCGGGCGCGCAGGCTGTTGGCCTTGCCCACGTAGATGACCCGCTGACGGGCATCCCGCATCAGGTAGACCCCTGGCTTGGTGGGGAGGGCATCTAGTTTCGCTTGCAGACTTTCTGACACCATGGCCGGGCAATTGTAGCACAGGGGCGCGGGGCGGTCAATGCCGCGCGGCCGGCGCAGGCAAGGTTGCGGCCGGCCGCCGCCGGCCGAACGAATGCCCGGGAGGGGAGCGGCGCAGCTTGGGCAGGGACGGGTTGGCGGAGGAGCGCACGGCTGCCGGGGCGGCTTGGCGCGGGCATGGCTGGAGGGTGAGGGGTTGCCGCTGGGGCGTCTCCGGTGTACAATGGGTACGGCGTGGTTGTGGTGCGCCGCCCAGGGCGGCTGGCAGGAAGCGAAGGAGGGGAAGAGCGGTGGACGTGCTGATTGTATACGATTCGATGTACGACAATACAGAGCGTATCGCCCAGGCCATGGGCCAGGCCTTGGAGGGCGACAAGGAGGTGCAGGTGCGGCGGGTGGGCGACCTGCAGCCGACGGAGCTGGCTGGCGTCCCTTTCCTCCTCGTCGGGGCGCCGACCCACGGTTTTCGCCCCTCGCCGGCCATGAAGGCGTTCCTGGCCGGGATACCGGCTG
>JAAYZY010000033.1 GCA_012514615.1 Chloroflexota bacterium
CGGAGTACGGGATGAGCGAGCGTCTGGGGCCGCTGACGTTTGGGCACAAGGAAGAGCTGGTCTTCTTGGGGCGGGAGATCGGCGAGCAGCGCAACTACAGCGAAGAGGTGGCCCAAGAGATCGACCGCGAAGTGCGCCGCCTGATTGAGGAGGCATACGCCCGAGCGAAGGACCTGCTGACCCGCAACCGCCACCTGCTGGAGACGCTGGCGCGGAAGCTGGTGGAGCACGAGACGTTGGACCGCCAGCAGCTGACCGCCCTGATGGGGGCCGCGCCGGCTGTGGCCGCGGTGGAGACCGCCGGCTCTGCAGAGTGAAGGTATCTGCGGCCCTAGCCCCGAGCATCTGCACGGCAGGCCTGCCTCCAGCGCGTTCTGGGTGCAGACCTTCTCTTTGGGGGCGAGCGGTTCAGGCCCCGCCGGCCGGCTCCATCCCCAGCATCTGCCGGTAGACGGCGTAGGTGCGGGCAGCCACCTGCGCCTGGGTGAACTGCTCCAGCACCCGCTGCCGACCAGCCTGGCCCAGGGCGGCGCGCTGCGCGCCGTCGTCGTGCAGGCGCTGCAGGTGCCCCTGTAGGGCGGCCACATCCCCTTCGGGGAAGGTGAGCCCAGCACGGCCGATCACGTGGGGGATCTCGCCGCTCTGGGCCCCCACCACTGGCACGGCGCAGGCCATGGCCTCCACCAGCACCCGACCGAACTGCTCTTTCCAGTTGGCGCGAGTGAGAGAAGGCAGCGCCAGGGCGTCCAGACCACGGTACCAGTCTGGCATTTCCCCTGAGGGCCGGGCGGCAGCGAACCGCACCCGGTCAGCCACGCCCAGCTCAGCTGTCAACGCCTGCAGCGCCGGGCGGCTGGGTCCTTCACCCAGCACCTGCACCTGCCACGCCCCAGAAAGGCCAGCGGCGGCCCGCAAGAGCAGGTCCACGCCCTTCTCCGGCACCAAGCGGCCGGCATAGCCGATCACGAACTCGCCCGCGGCGTTCTCCTGGGCCGGCCCGGGGCGGAAGATCTGCGGGTCTACCCCGAACTGCGGCAGCACCGTCACCGGGCCGCGGTAGCCCTTGTTCCGCAGCACCGCCACCGCCTCTTGGTTGCCGGCCAGGGCGTGGTCGGCGGTCCGGTAGACCGCCCCCTCCATCCATGAGAAGGGCGGTGGGTAGCGCCGCTGGAGGTTCTGCCAGGTGAAGAAGACCACCCGCGCCCCCACCTGGCGGGCTTGGCGGACCGCCAGAAAGGTGGCCAGGTTGTACGGCTCTTCGTCCATGTGCAGGATCTGCGGCCGCAGGGCGCGCATCAGGCGGCCCAAGCCGGGGTAGTGGTGCAGGTGAAAGTGGCCGTTGAAGCGAATCGGCAGGACCTCCAACCGGTAACCTTCGGTGTGGGTCCGCTCCAACCTTGTGGTGTTGCCCCGCCGGTCGCGCCACAGCGGGGGCACACCCACGGTCAGCTCCACCTCAGGCAGGCGCGCCAACTCTTCCAGGTTGCGCTGGTACGCGCCGACCACGCAGGCTTTGGAGACCATCAACACACGCATGGGTTGCTCCAGGCTCCTGGCCGATGCATGGCGCACCTCACCTCCACCGACAGGCTTGCCCGATCGACTTCTCGCCTCATTCCCCCTGGTCCACGAGCCGTGTTTCCAGCACCTGCGCTGGCGTGAAGCCGGCCAACTGCAGGTAGTAGGCTGCGGCGTCGTACAGCGCCTCGGCCGGCAACAGACCGACGACCTCGCTGCGGGTGATGGCCGCGCCGTAGCGCTGGGCCTCGCGGCGCACCGTTTCCACCACGCGGGCCACGGGCGTCTGGCGGTAGTCGGTCAGGTTCATAGAGACCTGCGCCTGGCCGTCCACCAGCAGGCCCAGGGCCTTCACATAGCGAAGCCCCCCGCTGGAGTGGCGCACCGCCTTGGCGATGGCGCGGGCCACCTCCACCTGGTCGGTGTTCAGGTAGACGTTGAAAGCGATGAGGGCTGGCCGGGCCCCGATGATGACCGCCCCGGCCGGCCCCAAGCGGGCCGGGCCGAAGTCCGGCTGGCGGGCCGGGTCCTGCCCGATGGCGTCCCGCAGGGCCTCGTATTCGCCGCGCCGCACGTCGGCCAGGTTACGCCGCTCTGGGCGAGTGGCCGCCTCTTCGTAGAGGTAGACTGGCAGACCCAGCTCGTCGCCCACCCGCTGGCCAAGGCGGCGGGCCAGGGCCACGCACTCGTCCATGGAGATGCCTTGGATCGGCACCAACGGCACCACGTCGGCCGCGCCCAGGCGCGGATGGCTGCCTTGGTGGCTGTTGAGGTCGATGAGGGCGGCGGCGCGGGCCACGCTCTGAAACGCGCCCTCCAACACCGCCTCCGGCTCGCCCACGAAGGTCATCACCGCCCGGTTGTGATCAGCGTCCGCCTCC
>JAAYZY010000034.1 GCA_012514615.1 Chloroflexota bacterium
AGGTAGACCGCGGCCGCCAACAGCCCGCCGGCTCGCCCCCACAGGCGCCGTCCCCAACCGTACATCCCCCAGCCCGACAGCACTGTGGCCAGGCCGAAGGTCCACTTCACGGCGTCAGTGAGGGTGGCCCCCAACAGGTGGAACCCCTCAGCTACGTAGTAGGCCAGCGGCGAGTAGAGCAGGAACAGGGGGTAACCGTAACCCAGCGCACAGTCGGGGCACCAGCGGGGGATGAGCACGCCATCGCGGAACGCCTGGTCAAAGGCGTGGAGGAAGAAGAGGGTGTGCCGAGCGTCGTGGGCCTCCAAGAAGAAGCCCGGCGCCAACAGCGGGGCCCAGGCGAAGACCGAGAGGCCCAGCACGGCCAGCCAACCGGGGTCCAGACGCCGCCACGGCGCGCTCATGGCGTCCGCCTGCGCCGCAGCAGCGCCCGGGCGGCCCAGAGCCCCAGGCCAACGGCCAGCGACAGGCCGGACACCGCCTGCCCCAGGCGACGCACCGGCGTGTCCTCGTAGCGCAAGAGCAAGATGTGCTCCCCGGCCGGCACCGGCACCGCCATGCGCCCCTCCACCCCCACGGTGCGGATCGGCGCCTCGTGCAACACCTCTTCGGTCTCTTCATCCAGAATGTAGGCGCGCCAACCGGGGTAGTAGAAACGGTAGAAGACCACCTCCCGCCCCTCGTCGGCCGCGTAGACCCACGCCTTCTCGTGGATGCTGCTCATCTCCAGGGAATGGATGCCCATCACCCCGCCCGACGGCACGGCGGTGTAGTCCACCAGGGTGGTCACCTCCTGGCCAGCGATCCAGAGGTCGGCCATGGGCGACCAGGTGGGGATCTCCTCCACCCAGGCGGTGGCGCCGGTCATCTCGTCGGCCGACTGCTGGAAGCGCATCAGCGCCGCCAGCGAGACCGGCCCCTCCTTCGGCTCCTGGATCTCGGCTTGGAGGTAGGGGTAGCTGCCCATGAGCAGCAGCAGACCCAGCAGCACCGTCAGCGGCAGGCGCTGCACCTTGGGCAGGTTGGCGCGGCTGAGGACGCTGCCGGCCAGCAGGGCCAGGGCCGGCGCGAGGAGGGTCTGGTAGCGCCAGGGGAACTGGGCAAAGCGCACCGGGCTCAGGGCCTCCCACAGGGAGGCCGAGGCCTCGGTCATGAGGAAGGCTGACCCGGCCACCACCGCAGCGAAGAAGAGGGCCTGCCCGCGGCGCCGGCCTCCCCGCAGCGACACCACCAGGCCCATCACCCCCAGCACCAGCGGCGCGACGCCCATCTGGAAGCTCACCTCGTCGTCCGGGCCGGGCACGCTGGCGCCGAACTCCCAGTAGGGGCCCAAGAGCTGGAACGGGTAGATGAAGTCGTCGCGGTAGTCGTAGCGGCCAGCGTACCACTGATCGGTGCGGATGTACCCGTACTCTGTAGCCGCCGGCAGGGCGAAGACCGCGCTCAAGCCCAGCCCCAGGCAGAGCCCCACCAGCGGCGCGGCCGACGCGTGCAGCAGGTGGCCCAGCAGGGCTCCAAGCGATTCCCGCGTCCAGCTGCGCCAAGGCTGCTCCCTAACGACCCGCGTCAGCACCAGCCCCGCCAGATAGAGGCCCAAGATCGGGGCGAACATCAGGGCGATGACGTTGCTGGTGAGCATCAGCGCGGCGAAGGCGGCTGCCGACCACAGCACAGCGCCCAGGCGCGGGCGCGCCACCGACTCGTAGAAGCCCCAGAAGACCAGCGGCAGGAAGGCGAAGCTGAGCGATTCCGGCAGAGCCGCCCGCACGTAGGTGTCGAACAGGTGGTAGGGGGCGTAGGTGTAGGCCAGGCTGGCGACGGCCCCGCCGGCTGGCCCCCACAGCCGACGCCCAAAGCCATACATGGTGACGGCCGAGAGCACGAAGCCCAGGCCAAAGACCAGCTTCACCGAGAGGACGAAGTCCGCCCCCAGCAGGTGGAACGCTTCGCCGATCATGGTGGCCAGGGGGCCGTAGATGTTGAAGAACGGGTAGCCGTAGCCAAAGCAGAAGTGCGGCGACCAGCGGGGCCACAGGACGCCCTCCTGGAACACCCAATCCCACTCGAACAGGAAGTAGACGTGGTGTCGGGCATCGTGCGCACCCCAGAAGTAGCCCGGCTGCAGCAGTGGCCCCACGGCGAAGAAGCCCAGCAGCACCGCCAGCCACAGGTAGGGGTCGCGCCACCAGCCAAGCCGCGCCGGGCCCACGATGGCGTTGGGGCGTGGTTCCAGGTCAGGGCACATCGATCCACACTCGATGGTCAGGCTCGCCGGGCAGCGCGTGCTGCGTCAGCGGCAGGCGTTCCAGGGTGTCAGGGGCGTACCAGCCCACGGCCAGGCGCAGCGCCTCGCCCGCGGCCGGCGCACTCAGTTGTAGCGCGCTCTCCTCCACCACCAGAGCCCCTGGCGCCCACTGGGCGGTGGGCAGCAGGGCGTCTCGCTGGCCGCGCATCTCCCCCGTCTCGCCCACCAGGTGCAAGAACAGGGTGTAGTCGCTCTCGGCGGGGTGGCCCCAGACCTGCCAACGCAGGGTTACCGCCAGGCCCTCGTCTGCCAGTTCCGCCCCCAGCAGGGCCAGGCCGGCTCCCCCGGGCGTCTCCCATACCGCCAGCGGCGCCCGGCCGGGGTCCTGGCTGGTCCAGGTGGGGGTGAGGAGCGGGGTGGCTGCCAAGACGATGAGCGCGGCCAGGGCGGCTTGGGCCTCCAGACGGTGTAGGGCTGGCTGGGCCGACACCAGGCTGGCGACCAAGGGTGGCACGGCCAGGGCCGTGAGGGCCAGCGGGGTGGGGTGGTCGCCGGCTGGCCAGACCAGCGCGCCCAGGCAGCCGGCCGCAAACGCCGCCAGCCAGAGCGCCGTCTCAGGCATCCAACGCTGGCCCGGGGCCAGGCCCAGGACAGTGGCGAACGCTGCCAGGGCCACAAGGCCCAGGGTCCAGGGTGTGCTGTTGGTCAGCAGGGCGTGGAAGGGGATCACTGCCTCCGGCGGTGGGAGCATAGCCTCGGGGCCCCAGGCCGCGAGGCCAACGGCCAGCGCCCCGGCGCAGACCCCCCAAACACCCCAGCGGGCCGCGCCTCCCTGGGGCCGCAGGCCGGCCAAAGCGGCCAGCAGCCCGACCAGCCACGGCAGCAGCGCCGGCGCCGTCCAGCCCAGCAGGGCCAGCCCCGCCGCCAGAGCCGCCGGCGCGAGCCAGCCCCGCCGCTCCAGCGCCCAAAGCAACCACGGCAAGAGGCCCAGCGCGGCGGCCTCGGTCACGGCCCCGCGGACGTAGACTGCGTTCAGGGAGTAGGGCAGGTAGAGGTAGGTCAGGGCCCCCACCAGCGCCGCCGGACGGCCCCAGCGCCCCCGCAGGGCGGCGTAGGCCCCCAAGCCGCCCATCAGCAGCGCCGCCCCCCACACCCAGCGCAGCGAAGCCAGCAGCGGCACTCCCAAGCGCACCAAGAGGCTACCCATGAGGTAGGGCAGCGCGCCCTCAACCCGGCCCAAGGCTGCCAGCGGCTGACCGGTAGCCAGGTCTTGCACAGCATAGAGCGGCGCGAAGCCGGCCCACACCTGGGGGAACCCCGGGTAGGTGAGGGGCGCTAGGGCGAAGAGGCTCAGAGAGAGGAGCAGCAGCCAACGGCCATCCAGCCCCTTCCCTCTACCGGGCCGCCCGCCCGCCGCCGGGCTGGTCTGCGTCAAGCTCAGGCCCCCGACGCGCCTTGGGCCAGCCGGCCGTCCAGCTCCAGCTCGGCTGCGGCTCCCTGCATCGCTTCCAGGACGGTCCCCACGTGTTCCCACAGGTCCAGCCCCAGCAGCGCCGCGCCTTCTTCCACATCGCCGCGGTTCACGCCACGGGCGAAGGCGCCGTCTTTCCACTTGTTCTTCACCGACTTGACCTTGACATCGCGGATATCTTTGCTCGGCCGCACCAAGGCCACCGCGGCCACCAAGCCGGTCAGCTCATCCACGGCGAAGAGCGTCTGCTTGAGCAGGGTGTCGCGGGGGATGCCGGCGTAGTCGGCGTGCGAGCCCACCGCACCCACCATCTCCTCCGGCCAGCCGCGCTCCCGCAGGATTGCCATCCCACGGAAGGGGTGGTCTTCGGCCGTGGGGTAGCGTTCGTAGTCGAAGTCGTGGATCAGGCCCACAACGCCCCACAGCTCCTCGTCTTCACCAAACTTGCGGGCGTAGGCGCGCATGGCCACCTCCACCCCCAGGGCATGCTTCAGCAGTTGGGGCGATTGGGTGAACTCGGTGAGCAGGGCCCAGGCTTCTTCGCGAGTCTTTGCCGCCATTTCGTTCGCACTCCTTGTGGCTGGTTGGCAGTGTAGGGGGCATTATACACCGGTTTGCCCAGGGGCTCAACCGGCGGGCGTGCGACGAAGGCGCGCGCCCGGCCGCGCAAGCCGGCCTCCTGTTCCTTCCTTGGGCGACGGCGGTCCATCCCCAGAGCCGAAGACAAGATGGGCCCCCACCCCCCAAGAACACTGCGGGGGCAAGCTTCCGCGGGGGCGACAGGGCTGTGGGCGTGGGGAATGAGCCGGGTGTGGTGGCCCCCGCGAGGATGGGAGCGACAGCGCTGTTGGCGTGGCGGGTGCCGTCGGTGTATAATCCCCCCACACCCTTTGCCTGGAGAGCACGTTGGCCACAGATCCTGCGCCCCCATCCCCACGGCAGCCCCAGCTCCCTGCACCGAACGTTTGGGCGCGCCTGGGCCGCCGGCGGGCCGTTGCGCTGGCGGCGGCTGTGGCCGTCGTCGTCCTCACCAGCCTGTGGACGCCGGCCGTCCTGCGGGCCGCCCTGCACGCGGTGGGCTACGCCGTCTGCCATCAGATTGCCGACCACTCGTTCTTCGTGGGCGGCTGGCAACTGCCCCTGTGCGCCCGCTGCACCGGCACCTTCCTGGGGGCCACCCTCAGCCTTGCGCTGCTCTGGTGGCGTGGACGACTGCGGGCTGGCAACCTGCCGCCGGCCCATGTCCTGGCGGCGCTGACGTTGTTCATCTTCGCCTGGGCCTTCGATGGCCTCAACTCCTACCTGTCTTCCATTCTGGGGATCTTCACCCTCTACCCGCCGCATAACCTGCTGCGCCTGGTCACTGGCCTGGGCAACGGCATCGCCCTGACTCACCTGGCCATGCCGGTCTTCGCCCTCACGGTCTGGGCTCAGCCTGCGGCCGATCGCTCTCTGCGGGGCGCGCCAGAGCTGGCGGTGACGCTGGCCGTGGCTGCCGCGGCTGGCTGCCTGGTGGCCTGGGCGCCGCGGGCGCTCTTTGGCCCGCTGGCTTTGGGCAGCGCCTTGGGCGCGGTGGCGCTGCTGACGGTGGTGAACACGGTCATCGTGGTGGTGGTCGCCGGTCGGGAGGCCAAGGCTGCTGCCTGGCGGGACCTGCTGCTGCCGCTGGCGGCCGGGCTGCTGCTCACCGCGGCGGAGATCGGCGGCATCAACCTGGCCAGGGGCTGGCTGTCGCTTCGTCTGGGCCTGCCCATCTAGCGGCTTGGGACGAATGGTACAGTTCTTGCACCCCATCTGGGGTACGCCCTGAGATGTCCGGGGGCCAAACACCAAGGGGGTAAGCCATGCACTTGCGAGACTTCCCACGTCCACCCAGCGACAACGGGCGGGGCATCCACTGGTCGGCCGGGGTCTACCACCCCGTAGGCCAGGATCTGTCGGCCTGGATCCGCCGGCTGGAGGAGATGCAGGTCAAGTGGGTCAAGGTGCTAGATGACGGCGGCGGCTCCTCCACAGAGCTCTGCGAGCTCTTGCTGGAGCAGGGAATGATGCCCATTGTGCGGCTCTACCGCCGCGAGCCCAACCCCGGCCACATCGGTGGACGAGAAGAAGATGCCCTGCGCTCTCTGGTGGGCCGCGGCGTGCGCTACTTCGAGACCAACAACGAGCCAGACCTGCCGGTGGAATGGAAGGGCGGCCACATGCCCCGCAACTGGCTGGATGTGGTCACCGATCACTTCATCATCGACGCCGACAAGGTGCTGGGCCTGGGCGGGCTGCCGGCGGTGCCGGCCATGGGCGTCGGCTCCCGGGCCAACCTGGTGGCCAAGGTGGTGGAGCGGGGCCGCAGCGACCTCTTCCAGCACGGCGCTTGGCTGGCCATCCACAACTACACCCTGAAGCACCCGCTGGACTACCCCTACGACGCCGTGAACCAAGAGGGAACGCCCCTCTCCCAAGAGGAGTACGACCGCCTGGGCTCGTGGGCCTGGGATGGCCACCCCCGCTCCACGGTCAACCAGTGGCGCGCCGACGACAAGAACCCCGGCGACACCCTGCAAGACGACGCCGCCTGTTGGCTGGCTTTTCAACTGGCCAACCAGCAGGCCGTGGAAGCCCTGGGCTACTCCATCCCCATCCTCAGCACCGAGGGCGGGGCTATCATCGGCACTCGGGACGACCGCCGTTACCCCCGGGTCACCCCCGCGCTGCACCGCGACTGGACTGTGGCCATGAACGACTACCTGCAGCGGGAGGCGCCGGAGTACTACTTCACCATGTGCCACTGGCTCATTGCCAACTACGGTATGGGCCACTTCGCCCCCGGTTGGGAAAGCCAGTCGTGGTTCACCAACTGGTGGATCAGCACCTTCGACCTGCGCGACGAGATCCCCACGGTGCAGGCGGTGCGGGAGATGCCCAGCCTAACTCGAGGCGAGCCGCTGGGTGAAGGGGCCCTTCACGGGCAGGTGCGCGGCCCAGATGGCGCGCCGCTCAGCGGCCTGGTGGTCACTCTTCTGCGGGAGCAGGAGGACGGCGAACTGCTCTCCCAGGGCACAACGCTGACCGACGCCGAGGGCCGCTTCCGCTGGGCGGAGCTGGCGCCGGGGAGCTATGCCCTGGCCATCGAAGCCTGGGGAGTGGTGCGTCGGGGCTTGCGCTTGGATGACTTGCAGTCGGTGGAGGTGTCCATCGAGCTCCACGAAGGCCGCCGCAGCCGCCTGACCGGGACGGTGCAGGATGAGGCCGGTGCGCCGGCGGAGTCGTTCCCGGTCACTCTCTCCCGCGGGGCTGAGACCTGGCAGACCCACACCGATACCCAGGGCCAGTTCCGCTTCGAGGGGCTGGGGCCGGGGGTCTACACCCTCACCTCCGGGTCGGTGAGCCGAGGGCTCCTCTGGCTGAACGGCTGGGATGCTCGAGAGCAGCCCCTCTCCGTGCCCGGGGCTGGCTTCCAGTATGCCGTGGCGCAGAAGCGCCTGCTGCCGCCGGAAGAAGGCCTGGGCAAGCACCTCTTCTTCGGCGTCATCACCGACGCCGAGGGGCAGGAGCTGCGGGGCATCGCCGTGGAGATGCGTTGGAGCGGCGCCGCGCCGGGTACCCGCTTCCCCCAGACCCGCAGCGGGGCAGACCTCACCAAGTCGCCCGGCTACTACCAGTTCCTGAACACCCCCGGCGACTTCTCCTTGCGGGTGGTCCAGGCCGACTGGCCCAGCCAGACTGCCGACGGCCTGCGCACCGCCGATATCGCCGGCTACGGCGCCGGCTCGGCCTCCTACCAGGTGGATTTCCGCTTGGGGCCCTGGGCCCAGCCGCTGCCCCACAGCGTGGTGCGGGGCACCCTGGTCGGCGCGCCTCTGGGGACGCGGCTCGTCCTGAGCATGGGCGCGGAGCGCTGGCAGGCGCTCCCCGACGAGGACGGCCGCTTCGAAATCGCCGGCCTCCCCGCCGGCACAGCCACCCTGGAGGCCACGGCCATCGGCGTGCTGGCCCGCGGCATCCTCTTGGACGGCCGTAACCTCTACGAAGTGGAGTACCCCTTGGGCAGCCGCGTGGAAGGCAGCCTGGTGGGGGCCGAGCCTGGCCAAGTGGTGGTGCTGCAATCGCTCACCTGGGGCTGGGCCCGCGAGACGCGCACAGACCCCTACGGAAGCTACACCTTCGCCCACGCGCCGGCCGGCGAATACCGTGTGGTGGTGGGCCCGGTGGAAAGCGACCTGCTGCGCCTGGACGGCCAAGCCGCGGTGGAACTGCCGCCGCTGGATGTGTCGGCGCTCTCCCGCAGCGCCGTGGAAGGGACGCTGCAGGACCGGGCCGGCCGCCCCCAGCCCTGGGTCAAGGTGCTGCTGCGCGCCGAGGGCGGCGACCAGCAGGAGGGCTGGACCGACGCCCAGGGGCGCTTCCGCTTCGACAATCTGGCCCCAGGCAACTACCACCTGCTCACCGACCGCTTGGGCAGCCTGCGGGAGGAGGTGGCGCTCAAGGCCCGCGAGCACAAGCGCCTGGTGCTCACCGCGCCAGCCCCTCGGCCGCTGGGCTGCTACCTGCTGTTGGGCAAACCCAGCGCGCCGGGAGCCTGGGTCCACCTGCTGTTGGCGTTCCCGGCGCTGCGCCGGCTTGGCGCAGTGGCCGGCTTCCGCCTGCCCGAGGCCGCTCAGGCGCGCCAGGTGCTCATCCTGGCCGGACCAGGAGGCGTCTCCCCCGAAGAAGAGCAGGTGTTGGCGCAGGGCGGTTGCACCGTGGAGCGGCTGGGCGGCGACGCCTACGAGGTGGCCTGCGCCCTGCGGGGTCGTCTGGAGCTGCAGGTCTGGGAACCGCTTGGGCCGCCAGCCAGCGGCCCGCAGAACGACGCCGCCGGCTACGGCGTGCGGGTAGAGCCGTGCGCTGTGCCGCCCGGACACCCTTTCTGGAAGGTTGAGAGCGTCCATCATCTGACGCCGGCAGAGAATCGTGGCTGCCACCATCTCTTCGTGGACTGCCTGGACGAGGCCGACGAGCGGGTCAGCGGCAGCCAGGTGCGCGTCTCGTGGCACCCGTGGCACGAGCTGCTGCTCCTGGGGCAAAAGGCTCCCCCCAGCGGCGTGAACTTCCCCCTGTGGAAGGAGATCGAATACAGCGTAGCCATGGAGGGGTTGCCCAGCGAGCAGGTGGTGGGCCTGCACACCGGTCATCCCGACGAGCCCACGCCGGCCGAGCCGTTGGGCAACACCCTGTACCACCATTCCTTTGCCATCCGTTTCCGCCGCGCTGCTGCGC
>JAAYZY010000372.1 GCA_012514615.1 Chloroflexota bacterium
CCCGGAGGCCCAGTCCGCGCCTCGGCGCGCCTGGGCAGCTCCACCTCCACGCTGGGCAGCCAGAACGGAGGGTCGGCCCGTGACCAGCGCCTCCCAGGGGATTGCCATGGACGTTTCGGCCATCCTCCAGCAGCTCACGGCGGAAGAGAAAGCAGCCCTCTGCGCAGGCAAGGACTTCTGGTTCCTTCAGGGCGTGCCGCGCCTGGGGGCGCCGTCGATCATGGTCGCCGACGGCCCCCACGGCCTGCGCAAGCAGACCAGCAGCCAGGGCTTCGCCCTCGGCGACAACGTACCTGCCACCTGCTTTCCCACCGCCTCTGCCCTGGCCAGCACCTGGAACCGCGATCTGCTGCAAGCCGTGGGCGCCGCCTTAGGGGAAGAGGCGCTGGCTGAGGGCGTCGGCGTCGTCTTGGGGCCGGGCGTCAACATCAAGCGCTCTCCCCTGGGCGGTAGGAACTTCGAGTACTTCTCCGAAGACCCCTACCTTTCCAGCGCCATGGCCGCCGCCTTCATCCAGGGCGTGCAGGGAACCGGCGTGGGCGCTTCCATCAAGCACTTCGCCGTCAACAACCAGGAAACCCGACGCATGTCCATCGACGCCCAGGTGGACGAGCGAGCCCTGCGCGAGATCTACCTCGCCAGTTTCGAGCAGGCGGTGAAGTCGGCGCAGCCGTGGACGGTCATGGCCGCCTACAACAAGCTCAACGGCGTGGCCTGCTGCGAACACCGGGAGCTGCTCACGGCCATCGTGCGGGACGAATGGGGGTACGGAGGCCTGGTGCTTTCGGACTGGGGAGCTGTGGATCAGCGGGCGCCAGCCCTGGCGGCGGGGCTGGATCTGGCGATGCCCGGCCTCCCCGGGGAGGCTGGCGCGGAGATCGTGCAGGCGGTGCGCCAGGATCGCCTCCCCCAAGCGTCGCTGGACCAGGCAGCGCGGCGCGTGCTCACACTCATCGCCAAAGCCGCAGCCCAGCCGGCGGGGCCGGCCGACGGGGGCCGCTGCGACCATCACAACCTGGCCCGACAGGCAGCCAGCGAAGGGGCGGTGCTGCTGAAGAACACCGGCGGGGCCTTGCCCCTCGCTCGCCAAGAGGCCGTCGCGGTCATCGGGGCGTTGGCCAGGTTCCCGCGCTACCAGGGCGCCGGAAGCTCCCAGGTCACCCCCAGCCGCCTGGACACCGCCTACGACGGGATGGCCCAACGGGTCGGCGAGGCGAGGCTGCGCTATGCCACCGGCTACCACCCCAGCGACGAGACGCCCGACCCGGTGCTGCTGGCAGAGGCCCAGCAGGCCGCCCAGGGCGCAGACGTGGCGGTGGTCTTTGTCGGCCTGCCGGCCGCCTACGAGACCGAGGGGGTCGACCGGGACCACATGCGCCTGCCGCCCAGCCACAACGCCCTCGTCGAGGCCGTGGCCCAGGTGGCCCATCGGGTGGTGGTGGTGCTGATGAACGGCGCGCCGGTGGAGATGCCCTGGCACGGTGAGGTGCAGACCATTCTGGAAGCCTACCTAGGCGGGCAGGCCGGCGGCAGCGCCGTGGCCCAGTTGCTGTACGGCGAGGTCAACCCCAGCGGCAAGTTGGCCGAGACCTTCCCCCTGCGCCTCGAAGACCACCCGGCCCACGCCTTCTTCCCCGGCGGCCCCCAGACGGTGGAGTACCGCGAGAGCATCTACGTGGGCTACCGCTACTACGACGCCGCGCAGACAGAGGTGCTCTTCCCCTTCGGCCACGGCCTAAGCTACACCCGCTTCGCCTACAGCGACCTCCGCCTGAGCGCCGCGGCCATCCAAGACGCCGAGACCCTCACCGTCGCCATCACCGTAGCCAACTGCGGAGACCGAGCCGGGCAGGAGGTGGTGCAGCTCTACGTCCGAGATGTGCAGACCACCGTGTTCCGTCCGATGCAGGAGCTCAGGGGATTCGCCAAGGCGCAGCTGCTTCCGGGCAAAGCCCAGACGGTGGCCTTCCCCCTGGACCGTCGGTCCTTCGCCTACTACGACACAGAGCTGCACGACTGGCACGTGGAATCGGGGACGTTCGAGATCAGGGTCGGCGCGTCGTCGCGTGACATCCGCGCCACGGCGCTGGTGGAGGTGCAGGGGACCCGCCCCCAGCAACCCAGCGGCACTCAGCGAGGGCAACTTGCAGCGTACTACAAGCCAACGGCCCACGGAGGCTGGCCCCCGGAAGCGTTCGCCGCGCTCTTGGGCCGGCCGCGCCCGCCCAACGCCCCCAAGCAGCAGGGCCGCTACACCCTGAACACCCCCCTGGCCGACATGAAGGGGTCGGCGCTGGCCTGGCTGTTGCGGGCGGTCATCCGCCGGCAGGCCGAGCGCGCAGGGCCCGTGGACGCGAACGGCCCCGCGGCGCGCATGGCCCAGCGCGTCGCGGATGAGCTCCCGCTGCGCATGCTGCGCATGGGCAGCAACGGGCGCATCACCCCGGGCATGCTCCGCGGCCTACTGCTGATGGTGAATGGGCGGCCCCTGCAGGGCCTGCGGGCGCTGCTGGGGGCCCTGCGCCGCCCGTCTGCGCGGTGAGGGGGGCCAGGGCGGGCAGTAGCCATGGTTGTCAGCAGGCGTGGTCTGGGGTATCGTGGTAGCAGGTGACGCAGAGCATCCAATTGCCCAACCTGCAACCGGCCCAGCACCACCAGGGATTGCCAAATGAACCTAAGGGGATCGTACAGGGCTCTACGCGATGACTCAACGGCCGCGATGTAGGCCGCCATCGACGTGTACAACAGACCGAGAACGGGGTATCGGGCAGAGTGCTTCTCGATTCTGCTGGTGAATGCATGGGCATTGCTTCTCAAAGCGATACTGTCTAGGCAAGGCCAGCGCATCTACTACCGCAAGAAGCCTAAGAATACAGTCGAATCATGAGGTGTGCAGACCGATTCGTGTCTGCGCTGTCTCAGTCGTTGACGGCTGCGGGCTGGATACCGGTGCCTTCCAGAATGCCCAGGTATTGGGCGATCCGTCCTATCCGGGCTCCCAACGATGACTGGGCCTCTGCTGGGGAGCCGCAGAGGCGAACTCCTGTGCCCGCCCCTACGGTCTGCATGCTTTGTGAGAAGCACTAGATGAACAGGGTGATCTGGGCTTCCCGGGCCTCGGCGATGTATTGGCCCACACCGCCGCAGGAATCGATCCATTCCCCCTGCAGGTTCTCCAGGGGCATGCCCATGATCTCCATGGTCATGTCGCAGGCGATGATCTTGCCGCCTAGCTCCTTGAAGTCGCTCATGAGCTTGTCCAGGGAGGCGACGTTGGCTCGCTTCATGCGCCGCTCGATCATCCACTTGCCCAGGCCCAAGAAGTGCATCTTGGAAAGCGGCCCCTTGCCTAGCCCGCCTTTCTGCAACCGCTGCAGGCCCCAGAACGTAACGAAGATGGAGACCTCCATGCCCATGGCCAGCGCGCCGTTGCCCAAGATCAGGGCGCTGTAGACCTTGTCCATGTCGCCGCTGTGGAGGATGAGCACCATCTTGTCCGGTTTCTTCTCGTTCATGGCGCAGCCCTCCTAGCGGCGAATGCGAATGGTCCAGACGCCGTCGTGCTCCTGCACGTCCAGCACTTCCAGGCCCAGCGCCTCCACAGCCATGGGGATCTCCTGTTTGGAGGCGGCGTGGGTCCCGGTCACGGTGACGATGTCGCCCGGCGAAGCTTTGCGCAGCGCCTTCCGCGTCTCGACCAACGGCACGGGGCAGTTCTCCCGCTTGCAGTCCACACAGATGTCAGTCACAGTTGCCCTCCTCTACTCGCTCCACTCCACGGTCACCGAGCGCACATCCCAGAGGTGCCCCACCTTCTCCATGATCTCCTCGCGGATGTTGTTGGCGAACTGGTGGCTCTCCGGCAGGTCCACCGCCACCCGCACGTGCCCGTCGTTGACCTGCACCTCCCGCACCAGTTTGGTGCGCACCAGGTCCAGCCCCACCATGGGGTTCATCACCCGCTTCAGGCGCTTCATGATCACCGCTTCGGTGGTCGGCTCCTGCTCCTGCACCAAGCCGTGGCGCTCCTTGTAGTTCTGGATGGCAGCCCGCAGGCCGTCCACCGCCAGCACCGAGCAGTGGGTCTTCAGCGCCGGCAGGCCGCCCAGCGCCTCGGTGGCGTTCTTCCAACTGATCTGCTCTGCCTCTTCGATGGTCTTGCCCTTGGCCAGCTCGGTGATGATGGACCCGGTGGCGATGTTGGAGGCGCAGCCATACGACTCGAACTTGATGTCTTCGATGCGCTGGCTCTCCGGGTCGATCTTGAGGTACACGGCCACCATATCGCCGCAGGCCGGGCTGCCCTCCACCGCCTTGGCGTCGGCGTCGTCCATCCGCCCCACGTTGCGCGGGTTGCGGAA
>JAAYZY010000373.1 GCA_012514615.1 Chloroflexota bacterium
CGCCTCCACCCCTCCCCCTGTGGCCGTCACCACGTACGCGTTGGTGGCCTGAGGCCAGCCCAACGCCTCCGCCAGGCGGGGGCCCATCTGCCCGGCGCCGGTATCGCCAGACTGGCTACCGGCGAGCACCAGGTCCACTGGCTGCAGCAGGCGCAAGGCTGCGGCCAGCACCCGCGCCGCCGCGGCCACATCCACCTGGGCGAACGCCTCGTCTTGCAGGTGATAGGCGGCATCGGCGCCCATGGCCAGCGCTTCGCGCAGCGCATCTTCCACCCGCGCCGGCCCGAGGCTCACCGCCACCACCTCCGCCCCTACAGCATCCTTCACCTGCAATGCCGCCTCAAGAGCGCACCGATCGGCCGGCCCCAAGATGTACTCCTCGCGGTTGACGAAGACCATCTCCCGTCGGAGGTTCACGGCAATGCCCGCGGGGTCAAGGATCTGTTTGATCGCCACCACAATCCTCATGCTCATCGCTCCTTTGTCGCTGTGCCTGCCCTCCCAGCCCACGCCGGCTGCCATCCGGGCCTACGACGAAATGCGCACGCCCTCTGGCCTGAACAGGTTGCTGGCGATGACGATGCGTTGGATCTCGTTGGTGCCCTCGAAGATCTCGGCGATGCGCGCATCGCGGAACGCCCGCTCTACGGAGTAGTCGCGGCTGTAGCCCAGGCCGCCGCAGATCTGCACCGTGCGGTTGATGCAGCGCGAAGCCACCTCCGACCCGAAGAGCTTGCACACCGCCGCTTCCTTCACGTGGGGCTGGCCGGTGTCGATGAGCCAAGCGGTACGGTGGATCAGCGAGCGCAGCGCCTCGATCTCCGTGTACATGTCGGCGATCATGAAGTGGATCTCCTGCTTCGTGGCGATGGGCGCGCCGAACTGCTCCCGCACCTTGGCCCACTGCATGGCCAGGTCCAACGCCGCCTGGGCGCCGCCCAGGCAAGCCGCCCCTAGGCTGGCTCGACCAATGTCTAGCGACTTCATGAAGGTGATGAACCCAGCGCCGAACTGCCCCAAGACGTTCTCGGCGGGCACCGGGCAATCCTCGAAGATCAGCTCTGAGGTGCCGCTGCCCCGGATGCCCATCTTCTCCCACTCCGAGCCCACACGGTACCCCGGGAACTCCTTCTCCACAATGAACGCCGTCACCCCGCCTCGCGCCCCCAGGGACGGGTCAGTCACCGCCATGACGGTGAGGATATCCGCCTGCGGGCCGTTGGTGATGAACGTCTTGGTGCCATTGAGGATGAACTTGTTGCCGTCACGTACCGCTCGGGTCTTGATGGCCGCGGCGTCAGAGCCGGCATTCGGCTCGGTGAGGGCGAAGGCGGCGATCTTCTCCCCACGGGCCAAGGGCGTCAGATACTTCTCCTTCTGCTCCGGGGTGCCATCCAGGGCGATGGCCATGGCTCCGATGCCGGTGTGCGCGCCGATGACTGTGGCCGTGGAGGTGCATACCCGTCCCAGCTCCTCCATCATGATGCAGTAGCCCATCTCGCCGCCGCCCATACCGCCGTATTCCTGCGGGAACGGTACGCCCATGAGCCCCAACTTGGCGGCCTTCTGCACCGTCTCCAGGGGCACGCGCCCTTCTCGGTCGATGACGCTGGCCAGAGGCCGCACTTCCCGCTCGGCGAAGTCGCGCACCATGCGACGGAACAGCTCATACTCCTTGGGAATCGTCCAATCCATGGATAACCTCCCTGCGCCTCACGCGCCGATCCCTAGGGTTGGATCTCCAGGCCGCGGTCCTTGTAGAGCCGCCGAGCGATGAGAAAACGTTGGATTTGGCTGGTGCCTTCGATGATCTCCAGAGCGCGGAAGTCACGGTACATCCGCTCGATGGCGTACTCTTTCATGTAGCCGTACCCGCCGTGCACCTGCAGCATGCTGTTGGCGATGCGGAAGGCCGCCGTGCTGCAGAAGAGCTTCACCATACTGGCGTCGTGAGTGGCCAGCTTCCCTTTGTCTACCAGCCAGGCGGCGTGGTAGACCAGGTGGCGCATCGCCTCCACCTCGGTAGCCGCATCGGCCACGTACTTCTGAATGATCTGCTTGGTGGCTATGGGTCCGCCGAACTGCTCGTGCTCCTTGGAGTACTGCAGAGCCGCGTCTAGGGCCGCCCGCGCCCCGCCCAGGCTAATGGCGCTCAGGGCCACCCGCGTCAGGTCCAGCGTGCGCAGGGCTACCCCCATCCCCTTGCCTTCTGCGCCAAGGAGGTTCTCCGTGGGCACCTGGCAGCCATCA
>JAAYZY010000374.1 GCA_012514615.1 Chloroflexota bacterium
TACCCTTCTGGGGCTAGGAGGTCCACCGACTTGCAGATCTCCGGGCGGCCCGGCTCAGACTCCATGTAGAAGGCCTTGCACTGCGTGGGGTAGTGATGCACAAACACCGGCCTGTCGAACTCCTCGGCCAGGGCCGTCTCGTGGGGAGCACCGAAGTCCTCGCCCCAGGGGATGGCCACGCCTTTCCGGTTGAGGACCTCCACCGCTTCGTCGTAGCTGATGCGCGGGAAGGGCGGCGTCACCCTCTGTAGGGCTGTTGTGTCTCGCTCCAAGGCCTGCAGCTCCTGGGGGCAGTGCTCCAGCACACGGGCGACGATGTGGGCGACAAACTGCTCCTCAACCTCCATGCAGCCGTCCAGGTCCACGTAGGCCATCTCCGGCTCGACCATCCAGAACTCCATGATGTGGCGGCGAGTCTTGGATTTCTCTGCTCGGAAGGTGGGGCCGAAGCAGTAGACCTTGCCGAAGGCCATGATGGCGGCTTCGTTGTAGAGCTGGCCGCTCTGGCTTAGGTAGGCGGGCTCGCCGAAGTAATCGGTCTCGAAAAGGGTGCTGGTCCCTTCGCAAGCCGCGGGCGTCAGGATGGGAGCGTCCATGTTGATGAAGTTGTGGGTGTCCAACCACTCCCGAATGGCCCGGATGACCTGGGCGCGGACGCGCAGGACCGCCCACTGGTTCACCGAACGGATCCACAGGTGCCGTTGCTTCATAAGGAAATCGACGCCGTGCTCCTTCGGCGTGATGGGGTACTCTTCGGCCATCTGCACCACCTGGAGGTTGCTGCCTTCCAGCTCGTAGCCGCCGGGGAAGCCGGGCGCGCGTTGGTCGGCGCGTACCCGGCCGCTGACCACGATAGACGACTCCTGGGTCAGCGCAAGCGCCGTGGCGAACGTCTCTGGGCCCACTGCCTTCTTGAAGAAGACGACCTGTGCGATGCCCGTGCCATCGCGCAGACGCAGGAACTGCAGGTTGCCCTTGTCGGTCTTCTGGTAGAGCCACCCTTTGAGGGTGACCTCTTGGCCCTCGTGCTCTGGTAGGTCTCTGATGTAGACGTGATCGCCCATGGAGTCTCCCCCGTGTCGTCGGTGATGGACAGATTATACTCCAGCGACAGGGTTTCGACAAGCCCGAACCGCCAGCCTCCTTGACTTTGTGGCGCTGGGTAGCCGGCTCCCGAACGCTGCAGTTGCCGCCCATGGCGAACCGTGGTATGATGTTGTGGATGAGGTGACGGCGCGGCGGGCACGCCGTGGCAGACTCACGGAGGAGGTAGGACGGCAGATGGGAAACGAGAAGGCGGTTCCCTACATCGTTGTCAGCCGTTTGCCTGTATACCTACGGGCGCTGGAGCACTTCGCGCGGAGCGGCAAGACGATTACCTCGTCTCAGGAGCTGGCCGAGCACCTAGGGACCACGTCGGCGCAGATCCGTAAGGACCTCTCTTACTTCGGCGAGTTCGGTAAGCAGGGTACCGGCTACGCGGTTCAGCACCTGGTGGTTCAGTTGCGGCGCATCCTCAAGGTGGAGAGCCAGTGGGATGTTGTCCTGGTGGGCGCGGGCGACCTGGGGCACGCCCTGACGCACTACAACGGTTTCGCTCCGGCCGGTTTCCGCATCACGGCGGTGTACGATAATGACGAACGGAAGGTTGGCCAGCTGATGGCCGGCCTGGAGATCCGCGACAGTCGCCGCCTGCGGTCTGAGGCGGCTCGCTGCGGTTTCCGCGTGGGGATCTTGGCTGTGCCTGCGTCCGGCGCACAGGAGGTGGCCAACGAACTGATCGCCGGGGGGGTGCGGGCCATCTTGAACTACGCGCCTATCACCTTGGCCGTGCCGGACGGGGTGCGGGTGGAGTATGTGGACCCGGTGGTCTACCTGCAGCGCATGACCTTCTACGTGCAGCCAGACTAGGCCCTTCCCCAACAACCACTGGTTACAGCACGAGAGGAGCTTCCTGTAAGGCGTCTGTAGCAGGAGGCTCCTCTTCTTGTCTGTTCAGCGTCGGCTGCCGCCGTGGGCCTCAATTGGGGTTGGTGGTAGCTAGGGTGCGCTGAAGGATGTTGAAGTTCTCCAGCGCCTTGCCGGCGCCCACGGCCACACAGGCAATGGGGTTCTCCGCAATGAAGCAGGGGACCCCCATCTCCTTGGTAAGCAGCCGGTCCATGTTGCGCAGCAGCGCCCCGCCGCCGGTGAGCATCATGCCTCGGTCGATGATGTCGGCGGCCAGCTCCGGGGGCGTCTTCCCCAAGACAGAGCGCACCACAGCGATGATGCTGGCCAGGGGCTCTTCGATGGCCTCGGTCACCTCGCCGGAGGAGATGGTGATGGTCCGCGGCAGGCCA
>JAAYZY010000375.1 GCA_012514615.1 Chloroflexota bacterium
CCGCCGCAATTGCCAGGCCGCGGCCGATGCGCTACAATGCCGGCAGCACAACACCACCCCCGAGGGAGGAGTCGCCATGGGCCTGAACCTGCCTGTGCGCCATAACGCCAAGCTGAAGCTGCTGCAAGAGCGCATCGACGCCGACGAAGAGCTCCAGCAGATCTGGCGCTGCGCCAATATCAACGCTGTGGACCGCCTGGCCATGTCGGATCACGGCAACGTGCATATCCGCATCGTCAGCAACGCCGCCTTGCGCCTGCTGCGCCTGCTGCTGGAGGCGGAGATCAAGCCGAGCCTCGAGGTGAACTACGGCGCCCTGGAGCTGGGCTCCGAAGACGCCGAAGTGGTGGTGGTGCTGGCCTCGTGCCTTCACGACCTGGGCATCTCTGTCCACAGAGACGATCACGAGCTCTACTCGCTGGCCCTGGCGCCAGCCAAGATCAAGGAGCTGCTGGAGGGGATGTACACCATCCCCCAGCGCGCTGTCATCCAATCGGAAACGCTGCACGCCATCGTAGCCCACCAGTGGGAGGTGACCTGCCTCACGCTGGAAGCCGGCGTGGTCAAGGTGGCCGACGCTCTGGACATGACCCAGGGCCGCAGCCGTATCACCTTCCAGTCCGGCGACACCAACATCCACTCCGTCTCGGCCGCCGCCATCGATGCCGTGAACCTGGTGAGGGGCGAGGCCAAGCCGATCCGCGTGGAGATCAGGATGAGCAACTCAGCCGGCATCTTCCAGGTGGACGAGCTGCTCAAGCGCAAGCTGCACCACTCTTCCATCGCCCAGCATGTGGAAGTGGTGGCCCACATCGAAACGGAGACCGAAAAGAGCCTGGTGCAGCTCTACAAGCTGTAGCGCAGCCCCTGGGGCTAGCTCAGCGGCACCGACACCGGCCGCCCCTGGCGGATCGACTCGTAGGCCGCCAGGAAGACCTCGCTGGCCTTGATGCCATCGTACCCCGTGGCCAACGGCTCCCGCCCCTCGCGCACCGCCGCGGCGAAGTCGCGGAACATCTCGGCGTAGGCGTTGGGGCCGCTGGACACCACCCGACGCATGGGGTCCTTGCCGTAGCTGCGCACCACGTCGCCGCCGAAATCCAAGAACAGGCTGCCATCCTGCCCGGTGATGTGCATGGTCAGGTCGCCCCAGCCAGGGAAGCTGGGCAGCCGACTCCAACTGGCATCGATGGTGGCGATGATCCCGTTGGTCAGCCGCAGGTGCACCAGGCCGGCGTCCTCTACCAGGAGCCCGGGCCGGAAGAGCGTACCCGATTCGGCGTAGACTTCGGCCACCTCGGCCCCGGTGAACCAACGGATGAGGTCGGCGCAGTGCACCGTGTGGTCGGCCAGGGAGCCGCCCCCAGAACGCGCCGGGTCGGTCACCCAGGCTGGCGTGCCGGCTGCGGCGTAGGCGTTGCCATGATTGGTGGCGTTGATGGCCTGCAGGGGCCCCAGCGCCCCGCTCGAGGCCAGGGACCGCGCCTGCTGCGTCTCTGGGGCGTACCGCACGGTGAAAGCAGTGCCAAACACCACGCCGGCGCGGCGGCAAGCCTCCA
>JAAYZY010000376.1 GCA_012514615.1 Chloroflexota bacterium
GGTTCACTAGTCTCTCTCCTTGTTTCAGTTCCACCTCTTGGTTGAAGGCCTTCTGTGTGGGGCCCGTCCATCCACAAGACGCCATACCCGTCTACGCGCCCTCTATCACCCCCTTTCTGTTCGCAACTGCCAGATTCGGCTGGGCAGCTCGCAGGGGCTACCCTTAGCGGGTCAAACGAATGCGGTGCTCCTGCTGGCCGCCCTTGGCCGAAGCCGCCCGCACCACCACTTCTCCGCGGTCGGCCCCGCTCAGGCGCACCACCCATTCGGCCTTCTTGCTGTCGGCGTGCCAGTCAATGAAACGGGAGTAGGCCATGTAGCGGTTGGAGCGCCCGGCCAGGTGGCCCAGATCCACCTCTGGGGCGCCCAGCGCCAGCTCCACGTTCGGCCCCAGCTCCAACTCCACCGTCACCGGCTGCGCCGTCTTCATGGTCAGCGCCCGCTGGGTGATGTAGGTGGGCAGGTAGCCCACGTTCTCCACCGTGGCCCGCACCTTCCAGACGCCATCAGCGATGGGCAGCGCCTCAGCCTCGGCCAAGCGCAGGCGCGGGGCGAACGCGGCATGCCGCAGGTTGAAGAGCGCGTTGCGCTGACAGATCCCCTCCAGCAAGCGCGCCGGCGGGTTGCGGAACATGAAGAGCCGCTTCCAGCCGCCGATCTCCACCGGGCCCAACTGCGGGTGCTCAAACGGCGTCCAGGGCATGAAGCCCTCGCCGCCCAACTGTTCGTCGTTCCACTTCAGCAGTTTGAGGCTGTCCGCTTCGGCGAGCTCCCGCAGGGGGAAGTACCAGTCCTTCTCGATGCCAGCCTCTTTGAAGACATCCCACAACTCGGTGCCGATGGTCAGGTTGCCCACCTGGGCGTAGAGGAAGGCGCTGGCCGTGCCCATGCGCGGCTTGTGGCCGGGGAAGTGGAAGACGTCCTTGCTGGTGAGGGCATGGTAGCCGGTGAGGGCTTCGCCGATCTCCCCCAAGCGCCCGAAGAGGCGGCCGTCTTCCAAGGGCAGCGGCTCGCCGGCCACCCACGTGGGCATGAGCAGCACGCCGGCGTTGGTGTGGTAGTGCAGCGAGCTCACGATGTTGGGGTGCGCCAGAACGAACTCCACCGCCCCCTTGATCTCCGGCTCCGACATGGGGTACTGCCCCGAACCGTACTCCTCTCCTTCTGGGCCCCAGCCGTAGGGGTAGTTGCGGTTCAGGTTGCCGTCTTGCGGGCGGGGGATGTCGAACCAAGAGCCGTCGAACCCTTCAATCATCCCCTCAGGGATCATCCGGTAGTACTCACCGCCGTACTCGTAGGGCTCCCGAGGCACCATGAGCCGCGGGTCTCGCTCCGAGATCTTCCACTCGCCCTTGTCATCTCGGATGCGCATGTCAACGATGACGCCGTCGCCGTTCACGTCGGCATAGTGCAGGCCAGGGCCAAACTGCTCATCGCCGGGCAGGTAGCGGCCATTGCCGATCCACTCGTAGAACGGCTCCTTCAGGCAGATCTCCGCGCCATCGGGGTCCAAGCGGGGCACGATGTAAAAGACCTGCCAATCCAGCAGGTCGGTGACTTCCGGGTCTTGTCCGTAGTGGGTGAGCAGATGCCAAGCCGCATAGAGAGCCACGTTGGACCCGCACAGCTCTTCGGCGTGGGTGTTGGCGTCCAGGTAGTAGCCCGGCTTGCTGGCGGCCGGCCCACCGCGGCGGCCGGTGATCTCCAGCAGCCAGACCTCGCGCCCCTGGTGGCTCTTGGCCACCACATGCAGCTTGGCCAAGTCGGGGTAGGCTTGGACCAGGGAGCGCAGCGCGGCGCTCAACTCTTGGTGGTCGAAGTAGTGGTTGATGTCTAAGGCTACGGGTCGGTTCATGTGGCAACCTCTCTGGTGGTGAGTATGGCCTCTGACCCAGCCGTCCGTACCCGGGCCCCTGTGGGGTGGCACTCTATGGCCCGGGGCTCTTGCAGCGATGCAAAGAGCTGATTAATGACAAGCACTCTACACCGTCAGGGCCAACGGGCTTCCTGCGGCGCCCCAGTCGTCTGACCGCATGTTGATTGTCGACTTGGGCAGCAAGATGCGCCATTATACCACACTCGCGACAACTGCGCAAGCCAGGTAGCGGCCCGCTAATCCTCTGCGAAGCCTTGCCAATCCAGCACCACGCCCAGGTAGTGGTCGCGATCCTGCTGCAGAGCCTGGTAGGCCGCTTGGCACTGGTCCGGCTGGTAGGTGTGGGTGTGCAGCGGCGCCACCTGCAACTGGCCGCTCTCAATCCACCCAAGCACCTGTTCCAGGTCGCTGGCCACCGAATGGCCGTGGTACGGGTCGTCGTCCAGGGGGTAGAACAGGCAGCGCAGCGCCCCGCGGATGGTGATGCCGTTCATGTGCGCCCGCCAGAAGGCCGGCGTGGGGTTCAGCATCGCCTTCTGACGGGGTGTGCCCAGCAGAATCACCTGGCCCAGGCGGCGGGTGAGGCCGATGGCCTGCAGGATGAGCTCCGACAGGCCCACGCTCTCCACCGTGACGTGCGCCCCGTGGCCCCCGCTCCAGTCCCGCACCGCGGCTTCCAGGTCCACCTCCCGCGGGTTGATCGCCCGCCGGATGCCGCAGGCCCGGGCCCGCTCCAGGCGGAACGGCACCAGGTCGGTGGCCATGACGTCAGCCCCAGCCAACTGGAAGAGCTGCGCCGCCAGGTTGCCCACCATGCCCAGGCCCGTCACCAGCACCTTGTCGCCCAGGGAGAACTCCGCGCTGCGCACGGCCGTGATGGCGATCTCGGCCATCTTGGCAAAGGGGGCCAAGGGCAGCGGCACTCCCTTGGGTACCCGGCCCAGCGGCTGGCGCAGGTCGGCGTGAACGAATGCCCCACCCCGCGCCGTGCCCAGGCGCACGTGGCTGGCATGGGCCGCCCCACTGACCACCACATCGCCCTGGGCGACGCCCACCGTTTGCGGCCCGCAGGCCATCACCCGGCCAACGTGGCAGTAGCCGGGGTAGATGGGGTAGGTGAAGCGGTCGCCGGCCACGTCCCGTTGAACGGCGGAGTACCAGGCCCCTTCGGTGCCCGGGCTGATCAGGGTGTAGAGCGTCTGCACCAAGACCTCGTCGCCTGGCAGCGACTCTTCTACCGGGAACGGTTGCAGTTCGGCTTGGTTGGCAGCGGTGAAGACGATGCGCTGGCCATCCATCGCGGGGTCCTCCTTGGCGGTAGACTGTGGGCACGGCATCTACCCCAGCAGTATACTCCCCGAGGCCTGGATCCGTCAACCCCCAGCCCTGCATGCCCCCAGGGCCGCGCTCGCGGCAGACGCAGGTGCCCGGCAGGCCCCCGACCGCCCTGGCGCCAAATTTGCGCCGAGCAAGCGCAGGATCGGAGCAAACAGCCGGGCGATGGCGGCCCCTCAGTCCGCCACGCGCCCTGCTGGCAGCGGGTGCCCGAGCAGCCTCGGAACACCGTCGCACGCCTCCCTAGGGGGTGAACCATGGCACCGCGTGGAAAGTTCTGGGCCCTGGCCGTGTTGGCCATAAGCGCTTTGGGCGGCGTGGCGGTGGCGTTGGTGGCCACGGCAGCCGTAGCGCTCTTCGATCCGTGGCGCAGCAGCGAGTCTGCCCCCGTCCGCCAACCCTCCGTCACCCTGATTGATCCGTACACCGGCGCGCCGGCCAGCCGCGGCTCCCCCCTGAGCATCGAGAGGCCGCTGAGCATCCCCTGAGGGTGTTGGGCCGCGGCCAACCGTCCGTGACGGCTCCTGACATGCAGAAAGGGGCGGGTTGCCCCGCCCCTGTTGGGCGCGCCATCCCCTGTTCAGAGATCGGTCAGCGCGGTTCCCACTTCACGGCGTCGAAGGCGATCAGCCGAGAGAGGTAAGTCTCGTAGGTCACGTCGGCCAAGGAGACATAGTCGTTGCGATTCCCCTGGAAGCGGTACGTGCCCAGGGAGACCCAGCGGTTGCTGTTGGCAGACTGGTCCACCACCCGCAGAGTGAAGCCGTCGGCGTGGGAGACCCAGTACGACGCCCGGGAGGTGGTGGAGTAGCGATCGGGAATGTAGACGAAGACCTCGTACCTCCCGGCCCGAAGCGTTGGGTACCAGCGAGCCCAGTTGTAGTTGGGCCGTTGCCAGTCGTTGTTGCGCGTCCACACCAGGCCGCCGCCGTAGCCCTCAGACACGGTGCGCCACGAAGTGGCCAGGCCGCCCTTGGTGAAGCCGGCGTCGCGGTCGTCCACGATCACGGCGCCTGTAGGTGGCGGGGGCGTGGCGCCGCCGGCCGGGGCCCAGGTGAGCTGCGCCAGCGCGCCGCCAGCATTCTCGTAGTACTCCATCTTCACCGGCGCCGCCCCACCAGGCAGGTACAGATCGACGGTGTAGGCCGCTACTTGGTCCTTCCAAGCGTCGATGACCAGTTGGCTGTTCACCCACAGACGCACGCCGTCATCGGCCCGCACCGTGAAGCGGTAGTTGCCTGCCGGCAGGCTGAGCTGCCGCGTCCAGCGCACCGAGAAGCGGTCGGCTGGGATGGCCCAGGAGGCTGGCGAACCGTTGCCCCAGTTGAAGTTGATCTCCGCATCGTCCCGCACCAGCGCCGCCGGCCCGCTGAGCCACGGGTTGTTGAAGTACTCGCCGCGCCACGCCTGCTCTGGCGGGGGCGGCGTGGCGCCGCCGGCCGGGGCCCAGGTGAGCTGCGCCAACGCAGCGCCAGCGTTCTCGTAGTACTCCATCTTCACCGGCGCCGCCCCACCAGGCAGGTACAGATCGACGGTGTAGGTGGCCGCCTGGTCCTTCCAGGCATCCACCAAGAGGTGGTTGTTCACCCACAGGCGCACGCCGTCATCGGCCCGCACCGTGAAGCGGTAGTTGCCTGCCGGCAGGCTGAGCTGCCGCGTCCAGCGCACCGAGAAGCGGTCGGCTGGGATGGCCCA
>JAAYZY010000377.1 GCA_012514615.1 Chloroflexota bacterium
GCCCTGTGGCTGCGGGTGCAGGTGGAAAACCACGGCCCCGATCCGCTGGCCCTCTCGCCCAACGCGTTCGCCCTGCTGGATTCGCAGAGCGCCCGCCACGGCCATTCGCCAGACGACACCGCCGCCTTAGCCAACGGGCTGCAGGACGGCGAGCTGGCCCCCGGCGCCACGACCGAGGGGGTGTTGGTCTTCGTCCTGACACCCGGCTCACTGCCCGGCCAGCTCGTCTATGAGGACGAACAGACGCCCACCATCGCCCTGGATCTCTACCAGTGGCTCTTGAGCCAAGAACCGTAGACCTGGAGGTCTCCCTTGCATACCCCTGTACGCGCGTCCGCACCTGAGGAGGGCAGCCGCTCCCGTTTCAGCCCGGCCGACCTGGGCATGCTCCTGGTGGCTCTCACCTGGGGCGCCAACTACACGCTCATCAAGGTGGCGCTGGACGTTCTGGACCCGCTCATCTTCAACGCGGTGCGCATGCTCTTGGCCATGGCCACCATCTGGGTGGCGGCTCGCCTGCTGCACACCGACCTGCGGGTGGACAGAGGCGACATCTGGAAGCTGACCCTGCTGGGCCTGCTGGGCAACACCGGCTACCAGATGTTCTTCATCCACGGCATCGACCGCACCACCGCCAGCAACACCTCGGTGATGCTGGCCACCTCGCCGGTGATGGTCACGGTGCTGGCCAGCCTGCTGGGCATCGAAAAGGTGGGGCGTTGGGCCTGGCTGGGCATTGCAGGCTGCGTAGCTGGCATCTACTTCCTGGTCACCGGCAGGGGCGAACAGGTGGCGTTTGGCGCCGCCCACCTGACCGGCGACGTGTTGGTGCTCTGCGGGGTGTTCATGTGGGCCCTCTTCACCCTGGGCAGCAAGGTCTTCATCCGCCGCTACAGCCCCATGACGGTCACCTTTCACACCATGTTGCTGGGCTCCTGGCCGCTGGTGCTCTTCGCCCTGCCCCGAGTGGCCACTCAGGCCTGGGAGCCGGTGGGCTGGCAAGCCATGGGCGCGGCCGTGGTGTCGGGCGTCTTGGCCATCGGCGTGTCGTACATCATCTGGAACTACGGCGTCAAGCACTTGGGGGCCAGCCGCACCGCCGTCTACGTCACCGTGCCCCCAGTCATCACAGCCATCGTCGGCTGGTTCGTCTTGGGGGAACGGTTCAGCGGTCTGCAGTGGCTGGGTGCGGCCCTCACCCTGGCCGGTGTGGCCCTGACGCGCCTGGCCAAGGCCGGGCCGCCTGACGACAGGCCAGCGCCCCCAGCGCAGGCCGAGAGGCAGCCGTTGCCTTCGCAGGGACACCCCCACTAGGGGGCCGCCATGGTTGCTGCGTCCGAGCCGGGGAAGCGCGCCGCCAGGGCCGGCGCTGCATGGAGCCAGGCCGATCTGGGCATGTTGGTGGTGGCCCTGCTGTGGGGCGTCAGCATGCCGGTGGTCAAGGCCGGCGTGGGCTTCTGGCACCCCCTGGTGTTCAACACCCTGCGGCTGGTGCTGGGGGCGCTGGTGGTCCCGCTGGTGGCGCTGGCGCTGCGCATGGACATGCGTCGGCCTGCCCGGGAGGATTGGCTCAAGTTCTTGGGCCTGGGCCTGCTGCACTACACCGTCTGTCAGGTCGCTTTCATCTACGGCATCGCCCTGACCACCGCCAGCAACAGTTCGCTGGTGATCGCCGCTCGACCGGCCCTGGTGGCCATCCTGGGCGCGGCGCTGGGGCTGGAGGTGGTGGCGCGGCGAGGGTGGCTGGGGGTTGTGCTCTGCCTGGCTGGCGTGGGGATGCTCATCTTCGGGGCCGGCGGCCAAGTGGTCGTCGGCGGCTCCAGCATCGCCGGCGACCTGCTGGTGCTGGTGGGGTCGGCGGCTTTTGCCCTCTACACCTTGGCCAGCCGCCGGATGAACCAGAAGTACGGCGCGGTGCGGGTGACCATCTACACCATGCTGTTGGGCGTATGGCCGCTACCGTTCATCTCCCTTCCAGCCATGCTCAGCACACCCTGGCAGGCCGCTGATTGGCCGGCGGTGTGGACGGTGCTGTTCTCAGGGGTCTTCGTCATCGGCCTGAGCCACGTCCTATGGAACCTGGGGATCAAGAGCTTGGGCGGCCTGCGCACCACGGTCTACGGCAGCGTACCCAACGTCCTGGCCCCCCTCATCGGCTGGCTGTGGCTGAACGAGACGATGACCGCCCTGCAACTGTTAGGCGCGGGGCTCACGCTGGTGGGTGTCGTGGTGACCCGACTCTCCAGCGCATCCGTGCCTGTGAAGGAGAGTACGAGTGAATCGGCAAGCTGAACGACAACCGTTGACCTTCCAAGAGATTATCCTGCGCCTGCAGCGCTTCTGGGGCGACCAGGGCTGCCTGATCTGGCAGCCGTACAACGTGCAGGTGGGCGCCGGCACCATGAACCCGGCCACCGTCCTGCGCGTTCTGGGGCCGGAGCCGTGGAACGTGGCCTACGTGGAGCCTTCCATTCGCCCCGATGACAGCCGCTACGGCCAGAACCCCAACCGCCTTCAGCAGCACTACCAATACCAGGTGATCCTGAAGCCCGATCCCGGCAACCCTCAGGAGCTCTACCTGCAGAGCCTAGAAGCGTTGGGCATCGACCTGCGGGAGCACGACGTACGCTTCGTGGAAGACAACTGGGAATCGCCAGCCCTGGGCGCTTGGGGCTTGGGCTGGGAGGTCTGGCTGGACGGGCAGGAAATCACCCAGTTCACCTACTTCCAGCAGGCCGGCGGCGTTCCGGCTGACCCGGTGGCGGTGGAGATCACCTACGGGCTAGAGCGCATCGCCATGCCGCTGCAGCACGTACGCTCATTCCGCGACATCGCCTGGGTGGGCCAGGTGAGCTACGGCGACGTGAACCTCCAAGGCGAGATCGAGCACAGCCGCTATAACCTGGATCACGCCAACGTGGAACGCCTGGCGCAGATGTTCGCTCTGTGCGAAGCGGAGGCCAAGGATGCCCTGGCCCAGGGGCTGGTCCTGCCGGCCCACGACTATGTGTTGAAGTGCTCGCACCTCTTCAACGTGCTGGATGCCCGGGGAGCCATCGGCGTCACCGAGCGAGCGCACTACTTCGCCCGCATGCGGGACCTCTCCCGCGAGGTCGCCGTGGCCTATCTGACCCAGCGCCAGGAGCTGGGCCACCCCTTCCACGACAAGTTCGCCCCTCTGGCCGGATCGCTGCGACCCAGCCCGGCCAGGGAACCCCTGCCCCAACCCGCGCAGATTCCCCAAACGCTGCTGCTGGAGATCGGCGTCGAAGAGCTGCCGGCCAAAGACGCCGAACAGGCCTTGGCCCAGTTGGCCGTCAACGTGCCCGCCCTGCTGGAGGGGGCCCGCTTGAGCTACGGGAGCCTGGAGGTGCTGGGCACGCCGCGGCGTCTGGCGGTGCTGGTGCAAGGCCTGGCCCCCAGGCAGACAGACCTCGCCGAGGAGGTAAAGGGTCCGCCAGCCGCCGCCGCTTTCGACAGCGCTGGGCAACCCACCAAGGCCGCCGTGGGGTTCGCTCGGGGCCAAGGCGTGGCGGTGGAGTCGCTAACGGTGCGCAGCGAGGGGAACAAGTCGTACGTGGTGGCGCAGCGGGTCTCGCCAGGGCAGAACGCGGTGGAGGTGCTACCCGAGTTGCTCCGCCAGGCCGTGGCTGGCCTGTCTTTCGAGCGCTCCATGCGCTGGAACGACAGCAGCGTCAGCTTCGCCCGACCGCTGCGCTGGCTGGTGGCGCTGTTGGGCGGGCAGACGATCCCGTTCGGCTATGCCGGCGTGTCTAGCGGCCGCACCTCCCGCGGCGTACGGCCGTTGGGCTCGCCGGAGTTGCCCATCGCCCAGGCGGAAGGGTACCCGGCTCTGATGGCAACTCACGGCATCATGGTGCAGCCCAAAGAGCGGCAAGAGACGATCAGGAGCCAGGCCGGGGCTCTGGCTGCTGAGGTGGGCGGCGTGGTCGCCGAAGCTCCCGGCCTCCTGGACGAAGTGACCCACCTGGTGGAGCAGCCCACCTGTCTGCGGGGCGCGTTTGACCCCGCCCACCTGGAGCTGCCCCGGGAGGCCCTGGTGGCCGTGATGCGCAAACACCAGCGCTACTTCCCGGTGGAGGATGCGGCGAGCGGGCAGTTGCTGCCCTACTTCATCGCCGTTCGCAACGGCGACGCCCAGCACCTGGAGGTGGTGCAGGCTGGCAACGAGGAGGTGATCGGGGCCCGCTTCGCCGACGCCGCCTTCTTCTATCAGGCCGATCGCCGGCAGCCTCTGGAGGAGTACAACCAGCGCCTGGCCACCCTGACCTTCCAGGAGAAGCTGGGATCCATGCTGGACAAGGCCCAGCGCATCGAGCGGTTGGCCCCGGCCCTGGCCGACCGCCTGGGCCTCTCAGACGACGAGCGGCGCTTGGCCCAACGGGCCGCCCACCTCTGCAAGGCCGACCTGGCCACCCAGATGGTGGTGGAGATGACCTCCCTGCAGGGGGTGATGGGGCGTGAGTACGCCCTGCTCTCGGGCGAAGAGCCTGCCGTGGCCGAGGCGATCTTCCAGCACTACCTGCCCCGCTTCGCCGGCGACCGTCTGCCCGACAGCCGGCCGGGCTGGGTGGTGGGCCTGGCAGACCGCCTGGACAGCCTGGCCGGGCTCTTCTCGGTGGGCCTGGCACCCAGCGGGTCCGCCGACCCCTTCGGGCTGCGCCGCGCTGCCCTGGGGATCATCCAGACGTTGCTGCACCACCAGGCGTCGCTCTCCTTGCGTGAAGCCCTGACGGAAGCCGCCCAGAGCCTGCCCACGCCGGCGGCATCGGCCGACCTGGGGGCGGCGTCCGCGTTCATCACCGGCCGGCTGCGGGCTGCCCTGCTGGACGAAGGTTTCCGCTACGACGTGGTGGACGCGGTGCTGGCCGAACAGGATGATGATCCCTGGGCAGCCTACCGCACGGTGCAGGCCCTGAGCCGCTGGGTGCAACGCCCCTGCTGGCCAGAGACGCTGCAAGCCTTCGCCCGCTGCGTGCGCATCGCGCGCCCCATCAGCGAGCGCTATGCTGCGGACCCCGGCTTCCTCAGCGAACCGGCCAGCCAGGCTCTGTACCAGGCGTATACGCAGTGCCGCGGGGAGACCGCCGGCGACGTCTCCGTTGATGCCTTCTTCGAGTCGTTCGGGCGGATGATTCCGGCCATCACCCGCTTCTTCGAAGACATCCTGGTGATGGACGAGAACCCGAACCTGCGGCAGAGCCGTCTGGGGCTGCTGCAAGGAATCGCTGAGCTCACCCGGGGCATCGCCGACCTGAGCAAGCTGGAGGGGTTCTAGCCGCCGGAACGCTGCCTTGGCCAGCAAGGGAGCGCCGGTCCGTTGTGATGGGGTAGCCCAATGGAAGAAGCCCAAGTCTTGTTCCCACGCTTCGGGGCCGCCATGGTCATCGGCATCCTGGTGGGGCTGCAGCGGCAGGTGGGCCGCAGCCAAGGCCAGGATGAGGTGCTGGCCGGGGCGCGCACGTTCGCCCTGATGGCCCTGGTGGGGTGTATGGCTGCCTTGGCCGCAGATATGCTGGATTCCGCCTGGGCCTTCGTGGGCTCGGTCGCCCTGGTCGGCCTGCTGTTGGTGGCCGCCCACGTGGTAGGGGGCTTGAAAGCGCCCCGGGGCCTGACCACTGAGATCGCCGCCCTGACCACCACCCTCACCGGAGCCCTCTGCTACTGGGGCTACCTGGAGTTGGCTGCGGCCATCGGCGTGGCCACCGCGACCTTGCTGGCCCTGAAGATCCAGATGCACACCTTGGCCCAGCGCATCACGCCGGAAGACGTGCGCGCCACCTTGACCTTCGCCGCCATCAGCGCCATCATCCTGCCGGTGCTGCCCAACCAGACCTACGGCCCTGAGCCGCTGAACGTGCTGAACCCCTACAGCATCTGGCTCATGGTCGTCTTCATCTCTGGAATCAGCTTCCTCGGTTACCTGTTGAACAAGCTGGTGGGGGCCCGCCGGGGCCTGGGCCTCACCGGCCTTCTGGGCGGCATGGTCTCTAGCACTGCGGTCACCTTGAGCTTGGCCCAACGCAGCCTAGTTCAGCCAGGGCTGGGCAAGCCGTTTGCCCTGGCCGTCACCCTGGCTTGGACCATGATGTTCGGGCGGGTACTGCTGATCGTGGCCGCCCTGAACGTCGGCCTGCTGCCGCTGCTCCTGCCGCCCATGCTCGGGGCCGCGGTGATGGGCATCGCCTGGAGCGGGTACCTCTACCTGGCGCAGCGCAGCGACCAACACGAAGACGTGACCCTCTCCAACCCCTTCGAGCTGTGGCCAGCGATCCAGTTCGGCCTGTTCTACGCGGTGATCTTGCTCTTGTCTCGCGCTGCCCAGGTCTACTGGGGGCAGACAGGGGTCTACGCCTCCAGCGCCCTGGCTGGCTTGGCCGATGTGAACGCCATCACCCTCTCCATGACCGCTCTGGCGCGGGCCGCTGGTGGCCTGGACCCGGTCACGGCCACCCGGGCCATCGTCCTGGCCGCCATCGCCAACACCCTGGTCAAGGGAATCATCGTCTTGGCCAGCGGTTCCCTCGCGCTCAAGCGCGCCACGTTGCCCGGCTTCCTGCTCATGACTGCCGCCGGCGCAGGCATCGCCTTCTTCGTGATCTAGCCTTCGCCCTGGGCCTCCCCCAGCAGCCACCCCAGCGCCAACACGTAGCCCCGCCAGCCCAGCCCGACCACGGCGCCGCGGCAGACCGGCGCCAGCAGCGACTGGTGGCGAAACGGCTCCCGAGCGGCGGTGTTGGAGAGGTGCACCTCCACCACGGGCAGGCCCACCCCGGCAATGGCATCCCTCAGGGCGATGCTGGTGTGGGTGTAGGCGCCGGCGTTCAGCACCACGCCGTTGGCCCAGCCCCGCGCCTCGTGCAATGCATCGAGCAGCGCACCCTCGTGGTTCGACTGCACGAAGCGCAGCTCCACCCCCCGGGGCGCCGCCCACTCCCGCAGCCGCCCATGGATCTCTTCCAGCGAGAGCCGCCCATACACGTGCAGCTCCCGCGTGCCCAACAGGTTGAGGTTCGGCCCCTGCAGCACCAGCACCCGCAGGCTCATCCTTCTTCGCTCCTTTCCAGCGCCTCCCGCACCTGGGCCTCGCTCA
>JAAYZY010000378.1 GCA_012514615.1 Chloroflexota bacterium
CGGCCGACGCTGGTGGTGGAGTGGACGCCGTGAGGTGAGGGGCGGCCACTCGGGATGAGGTTGTGGGCAGCGGCGGGGCTAGGTCCCGCCGCTGCCCGCGTCTGCCCCTGGCCCGTCTATCTGGCGCGACGGCCATTTGACAACCATCCCTTGGTGGTGCTATCGTTGGCCAGGTTGCCCCTGCTTCAGGGCAGCCTGCTGTGCCTGTCCCCGCTGCACCCAGAGTAGGAGGCTATCATGCACACAGGTGACCTGCTGGTCGAGATGCTCTGCGCCTACGGAGTGGAGCACGTCTTCGGCCTCATCAGCGCGCACTGGCCCCTCTACGAGGCGATCCACCGCCGACCGCACCAGATCCGCCATATCCTCGTGCGCGACGAGCGCAACGCGGCCTACGCTGCCGACGGCTACGCCCGAGTGAGCGGAAAGATCGGGGTCTGTGACGCCACCTTGGGACCGGGGGCAATCAAGCTGGTCTCCGGCCTGGTGGAGGCCTACAACTCCTCCATCCCGGTGCTCTCCATCGCCGACGACCTGCCGCTGGAGTGGGTGCACCTGGCCGACCGCGGCTGCGCCGCCCAGGGCATGGACCAGTTGCGCATCCTGGAGTCGGTGGCCAAATGGTCAGCCCTGGCCCCCAACCAGGAGCGCCTGCCGGAACTGCTGCGACTGGCCCTGGCCCAGGCCACCAGCGGCCGCCCTGGGCCGGCGGTGCTGAGCATCCCGGTGAACCTGCTGACCCAGGCCTGGGCGCCCGGCTCTCCGGCGAGCTGGGCCAGGCCGGCCCACGGACGCTTCCCCTCCAGCCGGGCCTACCCGGCCCCCGACGACGTGGAGCGGGCCGCCGCCCTGCTGAGCCAGGCCCAGCGCCCCCTCATTCTGGCCGGGGGCGGGGTGCAGGTGTCGGGGGCGCAGGCCCCGCTGCGGGCCCTGGCCGAGGCGGCTGGCATCCCGGTGGCCACCACCGTGAGCGGCAAGGGCGCCCTGGCGGAAAACAGCCCCTTGAGCGCCGGTGTGGCCGGCTCCCAATACGGCGACCCTTGCGCCAACGCCCTGTTGGCCGAAGCCGACCTGGTGCTGCTGGTGGGCTGCAAGTGCTCCCAACGTACCTTCGACTGGGGCGCGCCGGCCGGCCAGCAGCGCTTCCTCCACCTTGACGTGGACCCGGCGGAGATCGGCAAGCTCTACCCGGTGGAGGTGGGTCTAGTGGCCGACGCCCGCGCCGGCCTGGAGTGCCTGGTGGCCGCCTTGGCTGACCGGCCCCAGGCCGAGCGCAGCCGTTGGCTCCGCCGCCTGCACGACGCCCGTCAGGGCTGGCGAACACAGTTGGCCGCCGAGATGGCCCGATCCGGCCGGCCGATCCCGCCGCAGTGGGTCATGGGGCAGCTGCGCCGACTGTTGGGCCCCGACGACGTGGTGGTCACCGACGCCAGCTTCTCCATCGGCTGGGCGGTGAGCTACCTGGAAAGCCAGCGGGACGGGGCCAAGTTCCTGTTCCCTCGGGGGGCGGCGGGCCTGGGCTTCAGCCTGGGCGCGGCCATGGGGGCGCGCCTGGCTCAACCGCAGGGGCAGGTGGTGGCCATCACCGGCGACGGCGGCTTCGGCTACTGCCTGATGGAGCTTTGCACCCTGCGCAAGTACGACCTCAACGTGAAGGTGGTGCTGCTAAACAACTCGGCCCTGTCGTACAACCGCCTGGCGACCCGCCTGCGCGGCGATGAGGACTTCCAGTCGGTGACCTTCCCGGACATCAACTATGCCCAGGTGGCCCAGGGCTTCGGCGTGGCCGGCCTGCGGGTGGAAGAGCCTGGGGCGCTGCCTGGCGCGCTGCGCACCGCCTGGGAAACGCCTGGGCCCGCGCTGTTGGATATTGTCACCGATGGCTGGCAAACGCCGGAGCTGAAGCTGCGGGAGGCCTTGGAGCGGCTGCAAGGGCAAGAGCGGCAGGCCGCCTGAACCACGGAGCACAAATCGCCCACAGGGAGGGAAGGATGACTGAGCGTCTGGCGATCCAAGGGGGCGCCCCAGCGGTGCCGACCGGGCTCAAGGTGCGGTGGCCAATGGTCACTCAAGACGACAAGGACGCTGTGCTGGCGGCGCTGGAGAGCGGCGAGTTGGGCGGCCCCTACGCCCCCCAGATCGTGCGGCTGCAAGATGAGTGGGCCGCCTACTGCGGCGCCGGCCACTGCCTGGCCTTCAACAGCGGCACGGCGGCGCTCCACGCCGCCCTGGTGGCCGTGGGCGTGGGCCCCGGCGACGAGGTCATCACCTCGGCCTTCTCGTTCATCGCCTCGGCCATGGCCATCTTGCAGGCCCAGGCCATCCCGATCTTCGTGGACATCGACCCCTGCACCTTCAACCTGGCCCCCCAGGCCATTGAGGCCAAGATCACCCCACACACCAAAGCCATCATGCCGGTGCACATCCACGGCCTGCCGGCCGACATGGAGGCCATCGGAGCCATCGCCCGGCGGCATGGCCTGGCGGTGGTGGAAGACGCCTGCCAGGCCCACGGGGCCACGTACAGGGAGCGCAAGGCGGGGACCCTGGGCGATGTGGGCTGCTTCAGCCTCAACCGCACCAAGAACCTGCAGTGTGGGGAGGGCGGCTTCTTCGTCACCGATCGACAAGACGTCTTCGACCGAGCCAACTCCATGCGCATGTTCGGCGAGATCATTCGGGAAGGCCAGGAGCGCCGCTACATCTCCTACACCGTGGGCTGGAACTACCGTTCCCAGGAGCTGTCGGCCGCCCTGGGGCGCAGCCAACTGCGGCGGCTGGACCAGGTGAACGCGGTGGCTCAGCGCAACGGGGCCTACCTAAGCCAAGCCTTGGCCGACGTGCCCGGCCTGGAGCCGCCCCACGTGCCGGCCGACCGCACCACGGTCTACCACAAGTACCGCATCACCTTGCAGCCAGAGCGGCTGGGGCTGCGCCTGCCGCCCGCCGAGTTTCGGGACCGGGTGCGCGCCGCCCTGGAGGCCGAGGGGGTGGACGCGGTGCTCTGGCAGACGATCCCCCTGCCGGCGCACCCCCTCTTCACCGAGAAGATCGGCTTTGGCGGGGGCTACCCCTGGGCGCTGCGGTCCGACGCCGACGCCATCCAGTACCGCGGGGCCGACTACCCAGCCACCACCCGCCTGCTGGATAGCTCCCTGGTGCTCTGCGCCGAGCACCACCCCATCTTCTGTCAGCCGCTGGAGCTGATGGAGCACTACGCCCGGGCGGTGCGTAAGGTCTTTGCCAACCTGGAAGAGATCGTGGAGTAGCGGGACGACGAGACGGCCCCGCCCCGATGCGGCTTCGGAGGGACAGGGCCGCGCTGGTTCGGCTGCGGAGGTGGACGCCCGCCCCCCAAGGGAGGATCGAGGCATGAGGGAGAGAAGCCGCGGGAGCAGCAGACGCCGAGCCACGGACATCACATCTGCCAAAGGAGAACGACGGTGAGAGGAGTGACGTTGTTGGGCGACCGCCGCGCCGAGGTGCGCGACTTCCCCACCCCCGAGCCGGGCCCCGGCGAGGTGCGCCTGCGGGTGAAGGCCGCGGGCCTCTGTGGAAGCGACCTGCACCCCTACCGCGCCAAGCCCGAGGCGCTGGGGCCCCTGCAGGGTGCGGTGGTCGGCCATGAGCCGTCTGGCGTGGTGGACGCCGTGGGCCCGGGCGTGCGCCACTTCCGCCCCGGCGACCGAGTGGCCATCAACCA
>JAAYZY010000379.1 GCA_012514615.1 Chloroflexota bacterium
AAGACGGTGCGGGATGACCGGGAGGCGCTGCGGGCAGCCCTGGCCTCCGGGCGGCCAGTGGTGGCCAGCGTCGCCCCTTCGTTCCCGGCCTACTTCGGCTTGCAGACCTTCGACCAGATGGAAGCGGCGCTGCGCAGCCTGGGCTTCGCGGCCGCTGGCGAGACGGCGTTCGGGGCTGAGATGGTGGGCCTTGCCCACCGGGAGATGGTGGATGCGGAGCGGGAGCGCTGGCCCATCATCACCTCGTCGTGCCCGGTGGTGGTGAACGTGCTGGAGAAGTACCACCCGGACCTGCTGCATCATCTGGCCCCCATCGTGTCACCCATGATAGCCCACGGCCGTTGGCTGCGGGAGCAGCATAGCCCTGAGGCGTATCTTGTCTTCATCGGGCCGTGCATCGCCAAGAAGGCCGAGATCGCAGAGCCCGCCGTGGCCGGCGTGATCGACGCCGCGCTGACCTTCCCCGAACTGCAGGAGATGCTGGACGAGGCCGGGGTACCGTGGCCGACCTCGGCCCCAATGGAGGAGCCAGCGACCCGGGCCGCCGCGCGCACCTTCCCCGTGGAGGGGGGGCTGGTGGGCACGGCCAAGCTGGAGACCGACATGCTCTCCAGCCATGTCGTGGTGGCCTCGGGGCTGGCTACTTGCCAAGATGTGCTGCGCGGGATCCGCGCCGGCCACCTAGAGGCATGCCTGGTGGAGCTGATGGCGTGCGAGGGGGGCTGCATCAACGGCCCGGGCATGGAGGGCAAGGTGGACGTCTACACTGCCCGCCAGCGGGTGTTGGCCTACGCTGCGCGCCGCCAGCCCAAGCCGCTGCCGACGCGGGCCGAATGGCCCTCGCTGACCCGTGGCTACACTGACAAGCTAACGCCGGCGCCTCAGTTCAGCGAACAGCAGATCCAAGAGATGCTGCGCCGGGTGGACAAGTACTCGGCCGAAGATGAGCTGAACTGCGGGGCGTGCGGTTACCCCACCTGCCGAGAGAAGGCCATCGCCACCCTGCGGGGGATGGCCGAGGTCACCATGTGCATCCCTTACATGCGCCGCCGCGCCGAGTCGCTGCGCCAGGTGGTGATGGACGTCACGCCCAATTCGGTGCTGGTGGTGGACGGACACCTGCGCATCCAGGACATGTCCCCTTCTGCTGAGCGGCTGTTCCAGGTGGCGCTGCATTCCGTCAGGGGGCGGCCGCTGCGGTCGGTGATGCCTGTTGTGGATGGCTTCGTGCAGGTGCGCGACACCCGGGCGCCGGTCATGGCCCAAGTGGTGCGCCTGAGCGACGATCTGGTGATCGAGCAGACCATTGTGCCGGTGGAGGGGCAGGACCTCTTCGTGGCCATCTTGCGGGACATCACCGAGCGCGAGCGTCAGACCGATGAGCTGGAGCGGATCCGCAGCGAGACCCTGCGGCGCACCCAAGAAGTGGTCAACAAGCAGATGCGGGTGGCTCACGAGATCGCCCAGCTTCTGGGGGAGACCACCGCGGAGACCAAGGTGATGGTCTCGAAGCTGGCCAAGCTGCTGGAAGAAGGGGAGACGCAGTGACGCGGATCGTGGAAGTGGCCAGCCACAACCTGAGCAAACGGGGTGAGGAGCTGTGCGGCGACTTCGTCAAGGTGATCACCACGCCGGACTCGCTGGTGGTGGTCCTCTCCGATGGCCTGGGCAGCGGCGTCAAAGCCAACATCATGTCCACCCTCACGGCTCATGTGGCTGCCTCCATGTTTCAGCAAGGCGCGGCCGTGGAAGACGTGATGGAAACGCTGGTCCAGACCCTGCCGGAATGTCAGGTGCGCAAGCTGGCCTATGCCACCTTCTCCATGCTGAAGATCGATCGGGCGCGTCAGGCCTATCTGGTGGAATACGATAACCCGCCCCTCATCCTGGTGCGGGGCGGCGAAGTGGTGGACCTGCCGGTGACGGAGACAGAGGTGAACGGTCGCAAGATCAAAGAGGCGCGTTTCACCCTCTGCCAGGGCGACTACATGGTCATGGTCAGCGATGGCTACATCCACGCCGGGGTTGGGGGGCTGTACCGCTTCGGTTGGGGGTGGAAAAACCTGTCCACGGCGGTGCGCCGCTTGGTGCAGACCGGCTGCGATACCCACGAGCTGACCCGGGCCCTCTCTCGCACCTGCCTCAAACTCTACGGCGGCGAGCCCGGAGATGACGCCACCGTGGTGGGAATGCTGGTCCGCTCGGCGGTGCAGGCGACCATCTGGACCGGCCCGCCAGCCGACCCGGCGCAAGACGATGCTGCAGTGCAACGGTTGATGAGCGCCGAGGGGACGAAGGTGATCTGCGGCGGCACCACCGCGCAGATCGCGGCCCGGGTCCTGGGCCAGGAGCTGAAGGTGGAATGGGTGCCGCCCAGCAAACGCCAAGGTGGGAGCGCCAAGCGCAAGCGTACGCCGCCCACGGCCAAGCTGCAAGGGGTAGACTTGGTGACCGAGGGCATCCTGACGCTGGCGCAGACCGTGGAGCGGCTGGAAGAGGTGGAGACCTCCCACGACCTGCCGCACGATGACGATGCAGCGACTCGGCTGGCCCGCATCATCCTGACGTCGGACCGAATTCGCCTGTTGGTAGGGACGGCCATCAACCCCAACCAGGTGGCCGACCTGATCCGCGGGGAACCGATGCGCATGGTCTACGTGAAGCAATTGATCCAGCAGTTGGAGCGCTTGGGTAAGGAATATACCCTGGAGCGCATCTAGCCGGTGGCCCCGTGCGCCAGAGCGCCGGCCCCCGGAGGAGTGAACGATGAACGCACGTGAGACGATGTGGCGCCGCGGCCTGGTCTGGAGCGCGGCGATGAAGCTGGCGCTGCTGGTGGCTGCAGGGTTGGCGGTGACGACCACAGGGCTGCCCCAGCCGGTGACCGGCCCTCTGGTCAACGCCCTGCTGATCCTGGCGGTGGAATGGGCCGGGCCGGCGTCGGCCGTACTGCTGGGGATGGTCACGCCGCTGGGCGCGGCCAGCAGCGGCACGCTGCCGCTACCCATGGTGGTGTTGATCCCGTTCATCGCCCTGGGCAACGCTGTGCTGGTGGGCCTCTACGCCGCGCTGCTGCGCCGCAGCCGTTGGCTGGCCCTGGCGGCGGCGGCCTTGGCCAAGTTCGCTTTCCTCTACGGCGTGGTTACTGCCTTGCTGCTGCGGCCTCTGGAGGTGGCGGTCGCCGGCGCCCCGCAGGCGGTGGCGATCCCCGCGGCGCTGGCGGAGATGATGCGCTGGCCCCAGTTGGCCACGGCGCTGGCGGGCGGGCTCATCGCCTTCGGCGCCCTGGGTGTGGCGGGCCTCTGGCGGCGGCCCTAGGCGCTCCGTCAGCGCCGACAACCTTGGGTCTCTTGGGCTCCTGCTCCGCGGCGACGGGGGGCAGGAGCCTTCGTTTGCCCCCTGTCAGGCGCGGGTTGCCTCTTGACACGGGACCACTTCTGGTGTATACTCTAAGTGTAATTCGCACATACCTGCACGGTGCACACTGAGCAGGGTGAGCCGAGGGAAAGGAGACAGCGACAGATGGCTTCACCAAAGCAGGCAGCGATCATGGAAGCGCTGGCCCAGGTGAACGACCCAGAGTTGGGGCGCAGCCTGGTGGAGTTGGGCATGGTGCGGGCGGTGGACGTGCAGGGCGATCGGGTGGAGCTGGCTCTGGCCCTGACCACGTTGGCCTGCCCCCTCCGCGAGAGCATCGTGGCGGACGCCCAAGCGGCTGTGCAGGCGGTGGAAGGCGTTGGGGAAGTGTCGGTGCAGTTGGTGGAGATGACCGCTGAAGAGAAGGAACGGGTCGGCATCGGTGTGGCTGGGGAGAACGGCGTGGCCGAGCACCTCAACCACGTGCGGCGGGTGGTGGCGGTCCTCAGCGGCAAGGGCGGCGTGGGCAAGTCGCTGGTGTCGGGGCTGCTGGCTGCTGGGCTGCGGCGGAGGGGCGAGCAGGTCGGCCTGTTGGACGCCGACATCACCGGTCCCAGCATCCCCAAGACGTTCTTCCCGGATGGCGCCAAACCGGGGAACAGCCCTCTGGGGCTGCTGCCAGCGGAGACCAAGACCAAGATCAAGGTCATGTCCATCAACCTGCTGCTGCCCAGCGAAGACCATGCCGTGATCTGGCGGGGGCCGCTCATCAGCGGGGCCATCCGGCAGTTTTGGGGCGATGTCTTCTGGGGCGACCTAGACTGGCTGGTGGTGGACCTGCCGCCAGGCACCTCTGATGCTTCGCTAACGGTGATGCAGTCGCTGCCCCTGAGCGGGGTGGTGATGGTCACTTCGCCGCAAGACTTGGCGGGGATGGTGGTGCGCAAGGCGGCCCAGATGGCCCAGCAGTTGGACATCCCCATGCTGGGCCTGCTGGAGAACATGAGCTATTACGAAGACCCGGAGACGGGCAAGCGGTATGAGATCTTCGGGCCCAGCCATGCCGAGTCGGCGGCAGCCCGCTTGGGGACGCCGCTATTGGGGCGCTTGCCCATCGATCCGCAGATCGCCCGGTTGTGTGACCGTGGGGCCATCGAGGAGTATCGTTCGGCGGCCTTTGATGAGGTGGTGCAGCGCTTGATGGACAGCGCTCCGGAAGCCCGGCGGATGACGCTGCCGGGGAAGTAGGGGCTGTCTGGGCTGCGGGCACGGACGTGGGAAAGGAGGTGAACAGATGCCAAGGTTTGATGGAACGGGGCCAACAGGCCAGGGGCCGCTGACCGGCCGCGGGGAAGGCTACTGTGCCGTTCCCTTGCCAAACGACGCTCCTTCCCTGGCGGCAGTGGCCCGCTGGGGCCGTGGGGTGTGGAGCGCCCTGGCCAGGCCGGGGTTCGTGGGCCGAGCCGGCCGGGGGGTGGCCCGCGGCGCCCGGCCGAGTATGGGGCTGGGTATGCGGCGCAGCGGCCGACAGGGTCGGTGCGGTCGCAGGGGCCGCTGGTGAGCTAGACGTCGATGAGGCGGCCCTTGCGCTGCCTCCGGGGACGATCATTCGTTTCGCAAGGGAAAAGAGATAGTCGAAAGAGATAGTTGAAG
>JAAYZY010000380.1 GCA_012514615.1 Chloroflexota bacterium
GCCTCCCTGGCCGTGATGACACCCTGCTTGGCCATGAGCCCAAGCACCACCTCTTGCCGCCCCTTGCACGCCGGCATGTTGGTGTAGGGATCGTAGCGCGCCGGCGTCTGCGGGATGCCTGCCAAAAACGACGCCTCGGCCAGGTTGAGTTCTGCCGCCGGCTTCCCGAAGTAGATCTGAGCGGCGGCCTCAATGCCGTAGGCCAGGTTGCCGTAGTGGATCTCGTTCAGGTACAACTGCAGGATGGTGTCTTTGGGATAGCGGCGAGTGATCTCCGCCGCCAGCACCGCTTCCTTGACCTTCCGCTGAATCGTCTGCTCAGGGGTGAGGAACACCAGCTTGACCAACTGCTGGGTGATGGTGCTCCCGCCCATCACCGGCGCCTGGTAGCGCAGATCGTAGTAGAGTGCCCGGGCAATGCCCACAGGGTCCACGCCCGGATGTAGGTAGAAGTTCGGGTCCTCCGTGGCCAGCGTCGCCTTGACCAACCAAGGGGAGACCTCTGCCAACGTCACCACCGTGCGTCGACCGCCCTTGGGGTCGTTGAGGACAAACAGCGGCTCGCCATTGCGGTCCAGAATCTCGGTGCTGCGGAAGGTTGCCGTCCGCTGGCCCAGTTCCTCCGGCGCCGGCAAGCTCAGGGCGATGGCCCCATAGGCCGCGGCGGCCCCGCCTGCCATCAAGCAGATCAACAAGGCCCCCAGCACCATGCCCAAGAACAGCCCTCGGGCCAACGACCGGGGTTTGCGCCGCGGAGCCGGTGGCGATGCTGGCGACTCCACAGGCGGCGGCTGTCGCCGCTCTACGTACGGCGCCTGGGAGGGCCTTACCGTCCGAGTAGGCGGTTCCCAGCGTTTGGGTTCCCCCGGTACACGGTTCTGTTCCATTCGTTGCTCTTCTTCCCTTCTTCCACCCTCAGCACACACCCGTGAGCGGTGTCTCGTTCGCAATCGGCGCGCTCAACGGCTAAGACGTCGCGCAGGCGCAGGGGGTTCCAGTCCTTGCCCGATGAGCGAGCGCCATCTGTCGGGGCCGCGAGGAGCATGCCAGGGGCAGGGCGGGCTGTCAGCTCAGCCCCAGAATTGCCAGCGAGCCCGCGCCCATGTAGGCCGTGGCCACGGTCTTGATCGTCTTCCCGACCCAAGTGACCAGGAGGAACTGCCACAGGGGCACCTTCAGCACCCCAGCAGCCATCCCCACGATATCGAAGAACGGGTTGGGCACGATGGAAAGCACGAAGATCGCAATCAGGCCGAAGCGCCTCGTCCACCCCACCACCCGCTGGTACAGATCGCGGTCCTCGATCACTGCTCGTCCGGTCGCGCCGGCCACATAGCCGGTCAGCTCCCCCAACGCTCCACCTACCCCGGCGGCCAAGCCCACCAGCAGCGGGTTCAGCGTGGCCCCCATGGCAAAGACCACGGCGATGCTGGGCGCGGGCATGATGATCGTGGCGTTTCCCAGCAGGCTGATGAGGAAGACGCCAGGGTAACCATAGCCAGCGACACGGCGGAGCTGCTCGCGGTTCAGCAGGATGGTCATGGTCAAGCCAACGATGAGCAGCAGCACCAGCAGGCGCGGCAGAGCGGCCAGCCACGCGGGCTTGGCCCTTGTGTCCACTGCCGCTTCAGTTGGACGAAGGTCGCTCATGGCCCCACCACCCGCAGCGGTGCCCCCGGTCAGCCCCCCTGCCCCAGACTCTGAGTCGGCCGGCCCCACTCTAGGCGCCACAGGGCCGCCACGCCCACGCCAGCCACAGCCGCCGCCACCGCGTACGCCTCCACCAGCGTGGCGCTGGTCACGAACATCGCCACCAGGCCGCACGCCCCCGTGGCCAGGTAGCAGATCAGCACCGCTTCCTTCTGGGTGTACCCCAGACCTACCAAGCGATGGGAGAGGTGATCCTTGCCGCCATGGGTCAGGGGGTTCACCCCCCGGCGCAGGCGCGAGACGAACACCAGGGTGGTGTCGAAGATTGGCAGCCCCAACACCAGCACCGGCACCATCCAGGTGATGACGTCAGCGTTGGCCGGGAACCGCAGCTTGATGCCCACCGCCGCCAACAGGAAGCCCAGGAAGAGGCTGCCGGAATCCCCCATGAAGATGCGCGCCGGGTTGAAGTTGTAGACTAGGAACCCTGCGCATGCCCCCACCAGGGCGGCGGTCATCATACCCACCAGATACTGCCCGTTCATCGCCGCCAGCACCAGGAAGAAGGCAGAGGCCACCACCGCCACACCGCCGGAGAGGCCGTCCATGTTGTCCAGCAGGTTTATGGCGTTGGTAATGCCCACCACCCAGAGCAGCGTCACCGCCACGTTGATGGCCGGGATGCGGAACACGCTCACCTGCACGCCACTGGCTGCCAAGAGCAGGGCGCCCATCAACTGCCCCGCCAGCTTCGCCCAGGGGCTGAGAGGCCATCGGTCGTCCCAGAGCCCCATGAACGAGACCAACGTTGCCCCCAAGAAGATGCTCACAGCCTGTGGGATGTAGAACCGATCACCAACCAGCACCAGAGCCATCAGCGACGCGCCGTAGATGGCTAGGCCCCCTAGGAGAGGGGTAGCCTTCTGGTGCAGCTTCTGTGCTCCTGGCTGCGCCAGCATCCCCAAGCGCAGCGCCACCCGCCGCGCCAAGGGCGTGCCCGCCATGGCCAGCAACAACGCGGTGCCCAAAATCAGCAGGTAGCGGATCATGCCGGCTGCTCCTCAGCGCCCTGTCTCGGCTCGCAGTTGCGCCACCAGGTCGTTCAGGGCCGCGTGTTCGCTGCCAGGCGAGAGAGGCAGTGCGTCCTCCGCCGCAGCCAACGCTTCGCTCAGACGGCCCTGGGCCCGGAAGAGCACCGCTAGGTTGCGGTGGCTCAGGTAGGCCTGAGGGGCCAAGGTCCGCACCCTTTCATTGGCTTGGACGGACAGGTCGTAACGCCCCTTCTGGGCATAGGCGTTGCCCAAGCCGTTGAGGGCCGGCAACAGGTCAGGCTCCAGCACCAGCGCTTCCTGATAGAACTGGATGGCTTGATCCCATCGCTGCCCATCCAGGGCCGCCCTGGCCTGCTGCAGCAGAACCGCCAGCCGGTTCCAATCCCTGTCGGGGTACAGCGCCTGGGCGATCTCCAGCACCAGGTCGTTCATCATGGTCGCGTCCTGGTTGGGCGCCAAGTTGGTGGCGGCCCAGGCATACCCCTGGGCGTCAGCCAGCTGCCCGGTCTGCATGTAGAGGTAGGCTAGGTTGCGGTGGCTAATGTAGTCGTTGGGGGTCTTGGCCAGCACGCGCAGGTTCTCCTCCATGGCTTCCTGCACGCGTCCTTGCCGCGCATAGATCACGCCCAGGGCGCTGCGCGCCTGAGCGTAGTCGGGCTCGATCTCCAGGGCCCTGCCCAGCATCGTCTCAGCCCCGGCCAGATCGTTCTGAGACATGGCCATCTGACCCAGCAGCCAGTAGGTGATATGGTATTCGTCATCCAACGCCAACGACTGCTGGTATCGCTGGCGCGCCTCTTCCGTCAAGCCCATGATCTGCAGCGTCTGTCCCCACTCGTTGAAGAGCTGGGCGTTGTGTGGGCTGAGCGTGGTGGCCTGCTGGAAGTACGCCAGCGATTGATCGAAACGCTCCTGTCGAGTCTGCTCGTCGGCGGCCAGCTGCGCCCACACCTGGTACAGGCGGGCCAGGTTCGCCGTGTGGTCGGTGTTCAACGGGTTCAGCTCTTGTGCCCGTCGCAGAATCCGCTCGCTCTCCTCGATCAGGGCCTCCCGCGCCGCGGGGTCCGTCACGGTCTGCGCCTTCTCTAACTGCGAGCGCCCCAGGAAGAGGTAGTAGTAGTCTTGGTTCGGTGCCCGCTTCGTGGCTTCGCTGTGGAAGGCGATGCTGGAATCCCATTGCTGGTAGCCGTCGGCAGTCAGCCCCTGTTTGTGGAACACATCGGCCTGGACCAGGCTCAGGTTCGTGGAGCCGATGGCCGCCGCCGTCACAACGCACAGCAGCACGGCAAGCCCCAGCGCCAGCGGTCCGTTGGCCAGCCAACGTCGAGGTGGCCGCTGTCCCTTCAGATACAGGAAGAGCGCCAAAAGCCCCCACAGCAGCGCCAAGGCCAGGAAGTAGCCCACCAGGTGGTTGGCCACCTGCTCGGCCCCGGCGGCGCCTCGCAGCAGATCGCGGCGCATGCGCGCTGCGTGCAGCAGGCCGTAGCCCCACCAAGCGGCGAGCGTCACCAGGAGGTAGATCGCTGCCGCCACACTCCATCCCTTGGGGCCCGGTGCGACAGCCGCCGATCGCGCCCCGGCGGCGAGCGCCACCAACCCGCCCACGACCCAGGTCAACAGGACGAGCCAGAGCAAGCCGTAGGTCGCGTCGTACTGGTTTGGGCCTGTCACCCGCGCCGTGAACGAGCGCCAGAGGATGGCAGGGGCGGAGGCGGCCCCGCCCTGATTGGTCACGTAGTTGTAGACCAGGGTCGCCAGAATCACCGCCACAACGGCAATGTACGGAAGCGCCGCCGCCACCATGCCGCCGCTCTCGCTTCGCCGTGCAGGCGCCGGGGCCTTGCTCCGTTGTCGCCGCCGACGTCTGGGCGACGGCTCTCTGCCAGGCTCAGCTGCAGCCGGCGGAGCCTCGACTGCCGGCGCCAACCTGCCCGCGCCCACCACAGCCAGCACGCCGGTCAAAGCCCAGAAGTATAGGCGCGACGCAGCTACGGCGATCCCGAAGTGGATCTCCACAAAATGCGCCACCAACGCTGCAAGCACCGCCAGAATCAGCAGCGACTCCTCGATGGGTGGGCGCTGGCGCTCTGCCCGGGGCACGACGGTCACGGCCGTCAGGTAGACAATCACCCCGATGATGAACCCGGCCGGGATGCCCACGCCAGAGAAGCGAAAGCTGCCATCCAGCAGGCGCGGCAACAGCGCTCCCACGCATGCGCCGCCCACCGTCAACCCAAGGAATAGGGGACGGTCGCGCCGCGGCTCTAGCATCCCGAGCCAGCGCAGGCTGTAGTAGAACACGCTGCCGAACAATGCGAAGTAGGCCAAGAACCCCAAGACGCCGGTCATGAGCAAGGCGTCGAACGTCTCGTTGTGGGCGCGGTCAGGGGAAGCGTTGCGCGCCTCGTAGTGGGCCAGATCCGGCGGGTAGACCTGGTTGTAGGCCACGTACATCGCCTCGGGGCCATACCCCACCACGGCCCGCAGGGGGTCGCGCCGCAGCAGCTCCACCGCCCCTTCCCAGATCAGCACGCGCACCTTCCCGGTGCCCGACTCTACCTCGAACA